>CBEVTG010000268.1:0-3763 GCA_965552745.1 uncultured bacterium | reverse complement strand
CCGAAGTTCATGTTTACGCCGGGGGGCGAGCGCTCGTACCCGGTCTCCCTCGAGACCGACCCCGAGGGAAACATCTATGTGCTCTCACCTGGTGCGCGGCAAATCTTGGTCTTTGATTACCGAGGGGAGCCGGTCGGGGAAATCCCCCTGGGGGAGGTTCAGAACGTTCTGGTCGTGCCCTCCGGGATGGGCCGGGGGCCGGACGGAAATCTGTACGTTCTCGACGCCGGTGGGGGCCGGATTCTCGTCTATCGCATGGATGGCAACCTGGAGCGGGTCATCCGGGGGCCGGGCCGGGGGGGATCGAGGCTTCAGGCCCCTTATGACATAGCGTTCGACACATCGGGAAACCTCTACGTGAGTGATTCGTATGGAACCGCGGTCCAGGTCTACAGCGCTGCAGGCAACTACCTGCGGGGCTGGGGCCAGCATGAGGTGGGTGTGTCGAATTTTTCGTTTCCGGCCGGCATCAGCGTCGACCTCGACGGCCGCGTGTTCGTGGTAGACTCGTTGAGGCAGGACATAAAGATATTCGACAATGAAGGAAGGTATTTAGGCCACTTCGGGGGGTACGGTCAGCGCCCGGGGGATGTGGTCTACCCGATCGACGTGGTGGCCGGCCACAACGGGCGGATCTACGTGCTGGAGCGAGTCGGCCGGCGCCTCCAGGTCTTCAGTGGACTTTCGAGCGGAATCTTCCGCAAGGCTGCGCCAAGAGACGCTACGCCACGATTAGAGAACCAGCAGTCAGGAGAAACGAAAAAACCCGAGCCCATCCGACAGCAGAAATGATTGAAAAGCATGGTGTTACACGTCCTCCTTCCGGAAAGCGGAGTTATTTCGGCTGGTAAGGGTGTCCGGATTTGGCACATCCCTTGCGTAAGGTTAGGACGGGAATTGACTGAGGTGTACCGGACGCGGCCGGCACGAACCTTTTAGGAAAGACAAGAAGGAGGAGGAAGATGAGACGTCTAGGAATGATCCTGACGGGTCTCCTGGTGTTCGGCCTTGCCGTTTGGACGGGCGGGCCGGCCATGGGAGGGGACTACCACACTGGAGGCTCGCTGTTCTGCACTGACTGCCATATCATGCACGGCAGCCAGTCACACGGGTACAGGCCGAACGGCACCGGTCAATTCGAACCAGTCGGAACCGGAGCCCCGTACGACTACCTGCTGCGCAACGAGATCAACGACCTGTGCCTGACCTGCCATGATGGAGGAACTTTCGAGCCGGACGTGCTGGAGCTCACCTCGGCAACGATCGTACGCCAGGCAGGTGCCCTGAACCGTTCGGGGGCGGCTCCGTACTACAAGTCGACGGGGCATACGCTCGACAGCACGGACACGCCGCCGGGCGGCACGTGGGTGCCCGATCCCGTTCTCGGACTAGTCTGCACCGACTGCCACGAGCAGCACGGCGACGGCGGTCCGCTGGGAACGAACGCCTACCGGAACCTCAACCCGTTCCCGGGGAATGCTGGTTTCATCGACCCGCCGGACTACACGACCGACGATACCGACAAGACCAAGGATGTGCTGATCGATTTTCCTGGCGGCTACGATGTGGATAACGTTGACTTCAACGAGCCGGATCCCACGGACTCCAAGTACGCCGAGTGGTGCGGTGGCTGCCACACCGAGTTCTATGCCGGCACGGCGGGATCCCATGCTGGTGTCTTCGCCAGGCACCCGATCGCTGGCGTGGACATCGGAGCGATCGGCAACGGACACAGCAGCGCGGACGTGTTCGCCTTCGGCCCGGATGAAGACCTGACCACCGCCAAGCTGAATTACGTGAAGGTCATGACCTCGACGGGTAACTGGACGCCGAACGACGCGGCGCTGGTGACCGATCACACACCGAGCTGCATGACCTGCCATAAGGCGCACGGCAACCAGAGGGCCTTCGGAGCCATCTACATGGATGCCTTCCGCACGGGCGGCATCACCGAGGAAGGCACGGCGATCGGCGATTACGAGAACCTCTGCCAGCAGTGCCACGTGCAGGGCACGTAGGAGGAAGATTAGGACAAACGGGGATCGAACCCGGTAGACTAAGGGGGGTGCTGCAAGGATGGGCATCCCCCTCTTTTTTTGCCCGGTGACCCGAATGCGCAGACGGTGGACACTCGCGACGGTTCTGGCTCTGCTGCCCCTCCTGTGGGCGTATGCCGCGGAAGATCCGCACCGGCGCCGCTCGATCCTCTACATCGCCGACCGGGCCGCGGCAGAGGTGATAGCCCTGGACCGCGACAGCGCGGAGGTCATTGCCACGATCAAGGTCGGCGAGCGCCCATCCGGCCTGGCTGCCCGGAGAGACGGAGATCGGATCTTCGTGGCCTGCGCTGGCTCGCACACGCTGGAGGTGATCGATGGCGCCCGGCGCCAGGTGCTCGACACGATCGCGCTGAACTTCGGGGCCGCGCCGGAGCACGTGGCCCTGGGTCCCCTGCAGCAGACGATTTACGTAGCCGCCACCGGACTCGATGCCGTCTACTTCCTGGACGCGGGAAGCTATCGGCTAAAAGCGGAAATTCAGGTTGGGCGCAGGCCTGTTCGCCTGGTGGTCTCTCCCGACGGCCGGCGCCTGTACGCTCTGAGCGCGGTTTCGGGGCAAGTGGACATCATCGACACGGTGGGACGCCGGGTGATCGCGGCGGCGCCCGTCGGTCCGCACCCCAGCGACATAGCCATCGATGACTCTACCGGCACCGTCTACGTCGTGCGCTCGGGCGCCCCGTCGTTGCACTCAATCGACAGCGGAGCCACCCAGGCCCGGGAGGTATCCATTGACACTCCGGCCGAAGCGATCGCCGTGGATGACACCGCCGGGCGCCTGGTGCTGGCGAGCCCCGCGGCGGCCCGCATCTCCACAGTGGTGCCTCTCACGGGAGCCGCCACCGCGGTCATCGAGGCGGAAGAGGTGTCCCGCATGGCGCTCGATCCGGAAGGTTCGCGTCTGTATGCTTTGAGCGCGCGGCGAGGACTGCTCCTGTTCGTGAACCGCATCCTGGGTGGCGTCGAGCGCGAGCTGCCGATCGGAGAGGAACCATGGGATATCATCCTCATCCCCTGAGAGCCGCACGCGCAGTTGCCTTCGTGGGGCTCATTTGCGCAGGCTGTGCCGGCAACGTCACGACGTTCATCCACCCGCAGGCCGACTTCAGCCTGGTCAGACGGGTAGCGGTGCTGCCGATAGAGAACCTGACGCGGGAGCCGACGGCAAGCCCCAAGGTGCGCCAG
Organism: uncultured bacterium; assembly: GCA_965552745.1. GTDB lineage: Bacteria > Acidobacteriota > Polarisedimenticolia > JAPUKU01 > JAPUKU01 > JAPUKU01. The sequence continues at coordinate 518 of CBEVTG010000268.1, read as the reverse complement.
CTTCTGATCATCGAGCTGCTCTCATCCGGCAGCGTCGAGGTGGTCGACGTGGGAGAAGTGGCACACGCCATCAGGATGACCGGCGTCGCCCCGCCGAGTGCGCCGGCCAACGAGGACGTCCTGAAGCTGGGGGAAGAGCTCGAGGTGCAGGCGCTCATCGCCGGATCGGTGCAGGAGTTCTCCCAGAGCCGCTCGAGTGGGGCACCATCGACGTCGGTGTCGATCTCCCTGCGCATGATCGAAACGGACACCGGCACCGTCATCTGGTCATCCACGGTTTCAAAGAGCGGCGTGGGGGCGATGGGCAGGCTCTTCGGCGTCGGCGGTGACAGCGCCACCGAGCGTGCGCATGAGCTGATCCGGAAGGCCCTGAAGACGCTGATCGACTGACCGTCGAATGAACCCTGTAATCGAGAGCCACCTTGTTCGTGACGCAGCGAAGGAGCCGAGCCGGCACCGGTTTTCGGTCTTCTGGCCCAGGCTGGCGCTTGTTCTGGCCGCCATCGCCGCGCTGAGCG
>CBEVTG010000267.1:0-3769 GCA_965552745.1 uncultured bacterium | reverse complement strand
CATAAGAGGGTTCAGGATCGACGGGTGCCGCGCCGGCTCTTCGTCGGAGGGTGCATCAAGGCCGCTGCCGCCGCGGGCGTTGCCTCCCAGATGTCGATTCTCGACGTGCTCGCAGCGCCCGGCCCGAAGCGCCGCTTCGACGGTGAGCTGATCGAGGAATCGTACGAGATCGCGCACCGCATGCGTGACGCGAAGCTCAGCATCCCGTCTCTTACGCCGGAAGGTCCGCTGCACGACGCCATCATCGTCGGCAGTGGTGTCTCGGGTCTCATGGCCGCCTGGGATCTCTCCCGTGACGGCTTCGAGGACATCCTCATTTACGAGAAGGAAACCTACCTGGGCGGCAACGCCTGCAAGGGCACCGGCAATGGAACCGACTACTCCCGCGCCACCTGGTCGATCGCCCGTCCGCGCGACGAGTTCCTCACCCGCCTGCTGTCCGATCTGGATGTCATCGAGGGGTTCACACCCGACGGCACTCCGAAAATCTACCCGCAGTATGTAGGCCCGCCGCCCCAGAGCAACACCCTGGTCGACGGCCAGTGGTACCGGAGCCCTGCCTGGGACGGCAGCGACGCCGATAAAGTTCTGCCGACCATTCCCATGTCCAAGGAGGATCGCCAGAGCCGGCTGACGATGTCGAACGAGATGCGAGAGTGGCCGTCACGAAAGGGTCGCGATGGCCTGTTCGCCTTCAGGATGCCGACCGACGAGGGCAGCCGCGACGCCGATATCCTGGAACTCGACCGGATCACCCTGACCGAATACGCGAAGCGCCGTGGCTGGAGCGACCGGGTGATCCGTGGCCTCGACAGCTACAGCGCGGGGACCATCGGCGGCCTGGCCTCCGAGGTATCGGCGTATTCCTTCCTGTCGTTCAACGCTCTCGGGCAGGGCGGAGAGGACATCACCTTGCCCGGCGGCAATACCTGGCTGGCGGAGCGCATGGTGGCGAAAGTAGGCCGGGAGCGCATCCGCACCAATTTTATGGTGGTGCGTGTGGAGAATCACGGCGACGAGGTGCGCGTTCTGCTTCTCGATCCGCGCACCGGGCGGTTCTCCATGCGCCGTGCCCGCGCCGCCGTTCTCGCCTGCCCGAAGCACATCACCGGCCGCATGGTGCCGGAGATGAACACCTCCGAACGCATGATTTACCGGAATCTCAAGTATGCCTCGCTCTTCATGGGGGCTGCCTTCGTTCGGCATACCCCTGTTCTGAAGGGTGTCGATCTGGCATGGTCCCAGAGCACCAACGGCACGTTCACCGACAGCTTCATGATGGCCGACTACAACTCACCGCGCTGGCGCGAGGGGGATCCGCGCCGGCCCAACGTGCTGTGCCTGTATACACCGCTGGCCGGCAAAGCAACGCGCCAGGAGCTTCTGGCGACGCCCTGGTCTCACTGGGCAAACCTGATGGCCGACGATCTGGAGCTCATGGTCCCGGGGATATCCGAGGATCTGACGCGTCTCGACATCAACGTCTGGGGACACCACATGATCATTCCCACCCCGGGCCTGCTGACCGGAACCACGCTCAAGGATCTCTGCCGCCCCCTGGGCCGCATCACGTTCGCCCACACCGACCGGCACGGCATGCCCAGCTACGAGTTGGCCACGCGCGCCGGCCACGACGCCGCCCGCGAGTGCGCTCAGATCCTGCGCGGCAAAGCCGCCTCCGCAAGACGGTCAGCTCCTGTTCGCGCGCAGGTCGGGGCTGCGTAGCCGTTCTGCGATCAAACAGCCTGAAGGACCCGGGATAGACATTGATTCGCGACATCGTGAAGATCGGCAACCCCGTCCTGAGGGAGAACTGCAAAGCGGTTCCGCCTTCAGATATCAGCTCGGCAGCAACACAGGCGCTGATTGATGATCTGATCGAAACACGGCGGGCGGCAAACGGCGCCGGCCTGGCCGCTCCGCAGATCGGAGTCCCGATCCGGCTGTTCGTTGCCGAAAACGACAATAACCCCCGCTATCCGTACAAACCGCGGATCCCGCTCACGGTGGTAGTAAATCCAACGATTACGTTCCTCACGGATGAACGATACGAAAGCAACGAGGGCTGCCTTTCCATCCCGGATCTGCGGGGAGTTGTCGAGTGCTGCCCCGAAATCCGCGTTGAGGGCTTCGACCGCAATGGCAAGGTGCTCGACCTCGTGGTTCGGGGTGTCTCGGCCGGCACGTTTCAGCACGAAGACGATCACCTGAACGGCATCCTGTTTCCGGATCGTGTCAAGGACACGCGAAGCCTCAGCACCTGGGATGAGTTCAAACAGCGTTATGAAGCCGCTTTTGCGCGGCAGGTGGCAGCGCTCGTTGAGCGTTACGGAAGCTGACCCACAAGGGCACGCCGTATGAGGAGCCCAGACCCGACCGGACGATTTCGGGGGAAAGCGAACAGTAAACCTGTGGAGCACCCGGGCGAATACCACGACGCCATGATCACCGTCCTGGAGCTGATCTGGGGCAAGGGGTTCATGACACCCGGTGGTGAGGGTAACGTGGCCAACATGATCGACGGCCTGGATGTTCGGGGAAAGCGGATCCTCGAGATCGGCAGCGGGCTCGGTGGACCGGCATTCGTGCTCGCGGAAAAATACGGCGCCCACGTTGTGGGCACCGACCTCGAGCCGCACCTCGTGCAGCATGCACAGCGCCGCGCCAGGGAGCTCGAGCTCGATGCGCAGACCGAGTTTCTGCTGGTCAAACGTGGGATGCTGGAGTTTCCAGACGACACGTTCGACGTCGTGCTGAGCGGCGGCGCTTTTACGCAGACTGAAGACAAGCGATCCATGTTCGGCGAATGCCTGCGTGTGCTGCGACCGGGTGGAGCGCTGACGTGCTACGACTGGATGAAGCCCGCGGGCGAATACAGCGAGGACATGCTTTACTGGTTCAAGATGGAAGGCCTGACGTATGCCATGGAAACCCCCGAGAATCACCGGCAGCTGCTGAAGGATTCAGGGTTCACCGATATTGTCGTCAGGGATCGATCGAACTGGTACCGGCGCAAGGTACAGGAGGAGTACGAACAGGTTCGATCCGATCTGTACCCACGCATGGTGGATCTCCTGGGCAAACAGCAGGCGGATCATTTCGTTGAAAACTGGCGTGCGCTCAAAGTGGTCTGCATGAAAGGCGAGGTGCTTCAGGTCTACTGTTCCGCAAGAAAACCCGCCTGAGACTGGGCTCGAGGCCCGGGGGTGAGATTGAACGGACCCCGACTTACGGCCTCAGCGATTACGACGCGCGAAGTGGGCAGGCTGGATGAAACCAGATAGGGGAACAACAAATGAAGGCCAGGATCGTGAACATCGAGGAAATCCCTTACCAGGACATTTCTCACGGAGACCGCTACGAGTGCAAAGTCGCCTGGGCAGGTGCCAGGACGGGCGCAAAGAAGCTCGGATACAACATCACCGTACTCCCCCCGGGTAAGCGCCCCTTTCCCTACCACGCACATCGTGGTCATGAGGAAATGTTTTTTATTCTGAAAGGCAGTGGCTCAATCCGGATCGATGGAAAATCTCACCCGGTTCGGGAAGGGGATTTTGTCAGCCTGCCACCGGGCAGGGACTCCGCCCATCAAATGATCAACGATTCGAGTGCGCCGCTTCGCTACCTGGCTGTCAGCACGATGGAGGTTCCGGAGGTGGTGGAATATCCAGAGTCGGGGAAGCTCGGGGTTTTCGCCGGAGAGCCCCCGGGCAGGCCGACCTCAGAAGACTCGATCCGGCATTTCACCATGGTCGAGGACGGTGTGGAG
>CBEVTG010000266.1:0-3772 GCA_965552745.1 uncultured bacterium | reverse complement strand
CGAGGAGGGTCGCCGCAAGCTGGTGCGCGAGGCGGACGAGCTGAGAGCGCGGCGCAACAGGGAGAACGAGTCAATCGCTGCAGCCAAGCACGCCGGGCAGGATCCCTCCGATCGGTTCAAGGCTCTGCGCGAGATCTCTCAGCAAATCAAAGATCTCGAAGCCCGCACCCGTGAGGCGGAGGAACGTCTCAAGGACCTGCTGCTGTCATTTCCCAATCTCCCCGATTCCGCCGTACCGGACGGTCGCACGAGCGACGATAACCCGGTGCTGCGGGTGATCGGCAAGAAGCCCGTCTTTAACTTCGAGCCCCGCCCCCACTGGGAGATCGGCCTCGCTCTCGGTGTTCTGGATTTCGAGCGCGCCGCGAAGGTGGCAGGCGCGCGTTTTACCGTTTCGTTCGGAGCCGGGGCCCGGCTGGAGCGCGCTCTCATCAACTTCATGCTCGACGTGCACACCCGCGAGCGCGGCTACACGGAAGTTCTGCCTCCGTTCATGGCGAACTCGGCCAGCATGACTGCGACCGGCCAGCTCCCCAAGTTCGCCGAGGATCTCTTCCACATCGACAAGACCGACTTTTACCTCGTGCCGACGGCTGAGGTGCCTGTGACCAACCTGCACCGCGACGAGATCCTCGATGCACAGCAGCTGCCGATCTCCTACACCGCCTACACACCCTGCTTCCGAAGCGAAGCCGGCTCCTACGGTAAGGATGTTCGGGGGATGATCCGTCAGCACCAGTTCAACAAGGTCGAGCTGGTGAAGTTCACGCAGCCTGAAGAATCGGCGACCGCGCACGAGCAGCTCACCCGTGACGCCGAGGAGATACTCAAGCGCCTGGGACTGCACTACCGCGTGGTGGAGCTTTGCTCCGGAGATCTCGGCTTCGCAGCCGCGCGCACCTACGATCTGGAAGTGTGGATGCCTCCGCAGAAGGAATACCGTGAGATCTCCTCGTGCTCCAACTTCAGCGATTTCCAGGCTCGCCGCGGTGGGATCCGCTTCCGCCGCGCGCCGAAATCAAAGCCGGAGTTCGTACATACCCTGAACGGAAGCGGCCTGGCGGCAGGACGTACCGTGGCTGCCATCCTTGAGAACAACCAGCTCGCCGACGGAGGCGTCACGGTTCCCGAAGTCCTTCGACCCTACATGGAGGGGCTGGACGTGCTGAAGCCGTCCTCCTCCTGAGTGCCCGCCCCGTGCGGAAACCATCTCTTCGCCGGAGCTCCCGCCGTTGAGCGCTGCGGTCGCCGCCGCAGCCTGCATCGCGCTCTACATCCTGGGGTACCGCTATTACGGCGGTCATCTTGCCAGGCGCGTATTTCGCCTGGATCCGGGACGGGTCACCCCGGCCCACCGGTTCAACGACGGCGTCGATTACGTTCCCTGCAACCGCAACATGCTCTTCGGGCACCATTACGCCTCGATCGCCGGGCTCTCGCCGATGCTGGGTCCCGCCATCGCGGTCATCTGGGGGTGGCTGCCGGGGATGCTGTGGGTGGTTTTGGGAACGCTCCTCATCGGCGCCGTTCACGATTTCGGCTGCCTGGTGCTCTCCATGCGCTCGAAGGGGGAGTCGATCGGCACGCTCGTGGAGCGCATCATCGGGCCCCGCGCCCGGCCGCTGTTCCTCATATTGATCTTCTTCCTGGTGGCCGTGGCCATGGGGTTGTTCGTGCACGTGGTCTCTACCCTGTTCACGGAGGCGTTTTACCCCGAGGCAATCCTGCCGACCGGCTCGCTGATGATCATTGCCGTGGTCATGGGGTTTCTCCTGTACCGGGCGCGCATGCCGTTGCGCTGGGTCACGCTGGGCGGCTTCGTCGCCATGCTTCTGTGCGTCTACGGAGGGCTCTACGTGCCCGGGCCGGATCTGTCGGTGGGATCCTGGAACGGGATCCTGCTCACCTACGCGCTGCTGGCGTCGGTGCTGCCGGTCTGGTTGCTCCTGCAGCCGCGTGACTTCATCAACTCGCTGCTCCTGTATCTCGGCCTGGGGGCCATGTACACCGGGTTTTTTCTGCTGCGGCCGGAGTTTGACGCCCCGATGCTGCAGACACAAGCTCAGGGGGCGCCGCCGTTCATTCCATTCGTCTTTATCACCATCGCCTGCGGCGCCATCAGCGGTTTTCACGGCCTGGTCTCCTCGGGCACGACCGCCAAGCAGATCAGCAGCGAAGGGGATGCCCGGTTCATCGGCTACGGAGGTATGATCGGTGAATCTCTTCTCGGGCTGATGGCCGTTCTGGGATGCACCGCCGGTTTTCTCTCTCCGGAAAAGTGGCAGGCGCATTACAGCCAGTGGCAGGGTGGACTGGCGCACAACATGCGGGCCTTCATCGACGGCACCAGCCTGTTCATAAATCAACTCGGCATCCCGATGGATCTGGCGAAGGCGTTCGTGGCGCTGGTGGCCGTCTCGTTCGCGCTCACAACGCTCGACAGCGCCACGCGTTTGCTGCGGTACAATATCGAGGAAGTTGCCGCCACGCTCAAGAAACCCTGGCTCGGTAACCGGTTCCTGGCATCGTTGCTGGCGGTGATTGCTATCGGGTTCTTTGCCTTCTTCGAGGTGGACGGCAAGCCCGCGGGCGTCATCCTGTGGGTGATCTTCGGCACCTCGAACCAGGTGCTGGGAGCCCTGTCGCTTCTGGCCATCACCCTGTACCTGATGCAGCGCCGCGCGCCGTTCATGTGGACCCTCGTCCCGATGGTCTTCATGTTATTGACCACTCTGGCCGCCATGAGCTCCCAGGTGAAGGGTTTTATCCAGAACGATCAGTTGCTTCTGACGCTCGTCGGCCTCGGCATCCTCGGGTTGACCGTCTGGGTCTGCGTCGAGGCGGCCCTGCGGCTCCGGCAGATGCGCCGCGAGCGCGCCACAGGCACGATTCATCCCGGCCTGGAGTGAGCCCCCGGTATCTCCCGTGGAGTTGTGGCCACGAAGCGCGCCGGATCCTGACACTCCGTGCGCCCGCGTCGCCGCAGGTGGTAAACTCGCTGGCCGGAGGGGTGGCCGAGCGGTTGAAGGCGGCGGTCTTGAAAACCGCTGACGGGGAAACTCGTCCGTGGGTTCGAATCCCACCTCCTCCGCCACATTGATCGGCATCACCGCCCTGTTCCAGTCAGCCGAAAGCAGATGGCCCTTGTTCGCGAACGCCGTCTCTGTTCCCGCAACGCCTGGAGACGGAATAATCGTTCTACTGCAACCAGTTATCGCGCTATAATCGGGGCTACAGACGCAACCGCGTGTTTCCGGAAAGAGGGTTCGGGCCCGGTTCGGCCTCTTCGCTCTGCCTGCCATAACTCAAGCCGATCGCAGGAGCGGAACGTTCGGGATGCCCTGGTGGTTTTCGGGCGCTCCGGATGACTCTGGATAGCGGATTGGGCAGCGGATAAGGGATCCGATAGAATTTTCGGAATGTCTCGCGGCTCGGGAGAAAAACCTTTGGTCCAGCAAGAATTGAACCTCATCCACCGGGTGGGGATCGGTGTGTCGGCCTGGTTGATGATGGTCATCCCTGCGGGTGCGCAAGATCAGGCTGCAGGGAGCGTGCCGGAGATCCCGGCCCCCGCGGTGCGCTACACAATGGCCCGCGAGCATTCGGTGCGACGCGCCATCCAGCTTTCGGGCACCGTCGAATCCCGGACCCGCAGCCTCATCGCCAGCGAGGTTCCCGGTCTCGTCACGTCGCTCAAGGTGCGGGAGGGAGATCGTGTGCGCAAGGGACAGACGCTCCTCTAGCTGCGCACCACACCGCTGGAGCTTCAGCT
>CBEVTG010000265.1:0-3785 GCA_965552745.1 uncultured bacterium | reverse complement strand
AGGGGAATTTTTACATCGAGCTTCAGGATCACGGCCTGCCGGAGCAAAAGCAGGTCAACCCGGTGCTCGTCGAGATGGCGCGGCGCCAGAGCATACCGCTCGTGGCCAGCAACGATTGCCACTACTTGAAGAAGGAAGATCACGCCGCGCACGATGTGCTCATCTGTATCCAGACCGGGCGCACGGTCGAGGACGCCGACCGCATGCGCTACAGCCAGCAGCATTACTTCCGCACCCCGGACGAGATGCGGGCTCTGTTCCCGGATCATCCCGAAGCGGTGGACTCGACTCTCGAGATCGCCAAACGCTGCAACTTCATGCTCGAGCGCGAGGGGCACCACCTGCCGCAGTTTTCGGTGCCGCAGCAATACTCCCTCGAGAGCTACTTCCGGGAGGTCGTCGAGGAAGGGTTCGCTGAGCGCCTGAAAGTGTGGGAGGAGAAGGCGCGCCAGGGGAGTCTGCGCCACCCGGTCGAAGAGTACCGCGCCCGTCTGGAAGAAGAGATCCGGATGATCCAGAAGATGGGATTCTTCGGTTACTTTTTGATCGTCTGGGATTTCATCAAATACGCCCGTGACAACGGCATTCCCGTCGGACCGGGGCGCGGTTCCGCCGCCGGATCACTGGTGGCATTCTGCCTGCGGATCACCGACATCGACCCGCTCCAGTACGGACTCATATTCGAACGCTTCCTGAACCCGGAGCGCGTGACCCTGCCGGACATCGACATCGATTTCTGCATCCGGGGCCGGCAGAAGGTCATCGACTACGTTACCGAGAAGTATGGGCGCGAGAACGTGGCCCAGATCATCACCTTCGGAACCATGGCGGCGCGGGCCGTCATTCGCGATTCAGGTCGCGGTCTCAACATGGCGTACGGAGAGGTCGATCGTATCGCCAAGCTTGTGCCGTTCGAGCTGGGTATCACGATCGACAAGGCTCTCTCCACCTCGCCCGGCCTGCGGGAGGCGCGGGAGAAGGAACCCAAGGTAGCGGAGCTCATCGAAGTGGCGAAGCGTCTGGAAGGACTCACGCGCCACGCGTCGACGCACGCCGCCGGGGTGGTCATCACTCCCAAGCCCATCACCGAGTATTGCCCTCTCTACCGCAGCAGCAAGGACGAAATCACCACGCAGTTCGCCATGGAATCGGTGGAGGCGATCGGCCTGCTGAAGATGGACTTTCTGGGCCTCAGGACGCTGACGCTCATCCATGACGTCGTGCGCCTGGTCAAGGAGGAGCGTGACGAAATTATTGATCTGGACGAGATGCCCCTGGATGACGCAGCTACTTACGAGCTCTTCGCGCGCGGGCAGACGTTTGGTGTTTTTCAGTTTGAATCCTCGGGTATGCAGGATGTCCTGCGCAAGCTGAAACCGGATCGGTTTGAAGATTTGATCGCCATGAACGCGCTTTACCGGCCGGGTCCCATCAAGAGTGGCATGATCGAGGAATTCGTCAAAGCGCGCCACGGCAAGAAGAAGGTCGAGTACCCGCTGCCACAGCTCGAGCCGGTGCTGTCGGAGACTTACGGCGTCATCGTCTACCAGGAACAGGTCATGAAGATCGCCAGCATCCTGGCAAACTTCTCTCTGGGAGAAGCCGACATTCTGCGCCGCGCCATGGGCAAGAAGAAGAAAAAAGTCATGGCGGCACAGCGGGTCAAGTTCCTGGAAGGCGCCAAGAAGCGCAGCGTTGTCAAGCGCGACGCCGAGCGCGTGTTCGAGCTCATGGAGCACTTCGCGGAATACGGCTTCAATAAGTCGCACTCGGCGGGCTACGCCCTCATTGCCTATCACACCGCCTATTTGAAGGCCCACTATCCGGTTCACTTCATGGCGGCACTGCTCACGAGCGAGAAGGAGCATACCGACAACATCGTCAAATACATCAACGAGGCACGTGAGATGGGTCTCCGGGTGCTGCCTCCGGACATCAGCTCCAGCGACATAGACTTCACGGTCGAGGGGAAGGAGATCCGCTTCGGACTGGCGGCCATCAAGAACGTCGGCGAAGGGGCGATTGAATCGGTGCTCCAGGCGCGTCGGCGCCTGGGACGCTTCGACAGCCTGTCGCAGTTCTGCCAGGAAGTGGATCTGCGCCTGTCCAACAAGCGGGTGATCGAATCGCTCGTGAAGTCCGGCTCGTTCGATTCCCTGGGGAAGCCGCGCGCGCAGCTCTTTGCCGAGGTGGATCGAGCCATCGAGGGCGCACAGAAGGCGCGTCGCGATCGCGAGAGCGGGCAGAACATTCTGTTCGAGGAGCTGGCGGGTGAGACACCTGCCATGGCCTCCAGCGAACCCGCCGTAGCGGAATGGAACGAACGTGAGAAGCTCTCCTACGAAAAGGAAACCCTGGGCTTTTACGTGAGTGGCCATCCGCTTCAGAACATGGACGCCGATCTCAGAAGGGTGGCCTCCCACACGACGGCGCAGGCGCTAGCCATGACGCAGACGACCGAGGTGACGATCGCCGGTCTGGCGGCCGCGGTGCGCCGGCGCAAGACCCGGCGGGGCGACTGGATGGCGTCGCTGGTCGTGGAGGATCTGGAGGGCACCATCGAAGCGATCGTCTTCCCCGATCTGTTCCAGAAGCATGAGGCCCTGCTCAGTATGCCGGATGCGGCCCTCCTGGTGGGGGGCAAGCTCGAGGTCGGTGAGGATCGTCCCAAACTGCTCGTGGAGAGCATCACTCCATTGGAAGAGGCGCGCGAGCAGCAGGCCCAATCGATCACCATCCAGATGCGTACCGTGGGACTCGATGAGTCGGTTCTGTGGCAGCTGCGGGCGATCTTCGACCGCAATCGAGGAGAATGCCCGGTGACTCTGGAGCTGCACCATCCGCCCACGTACCGGGTGACGCTGAGGGTGCCCGGGGAACTGAGGCTCGGTCCGACCCCGGAGCTCACGGCTTCGGTGGAGGATCTTCTGGGCAAGGGGGCTGTGCGGTACCGCTTCAGGCGGGGTGGCCAAGCGCCACGGCGGTCCTATTGACAGGTCCGCCAAGCGTCGCCTAAAATTAAAGTTTCACTTCTTAGAAATCCAAAACAGGGGATTTTTCCAAGAATGTCCGAAAACCGAAGGATTCACTTTACCTCCGAGTCCGTCACGGAGGGGCACCCGGACAAGGTGGCGGATCAGATCTCGGACGCCGTGCTCGATGCGGTGCTCGCCCAGGATCCGGGCAGCCGCGTGGCGTGTGAGACGCTCGTCACGACCAATCTGGTCATTCTGGCCGGAGAGATTACCTCCCGGGGGAAGGTCGACTACTCGAGCGTGGCGCGTCAGACCATCCGCGACATCGGCTACACGGACACCTCGTGCGGTTTCGATGCCGAGGGATGCAAAATCATGACGAAAGTCCATCAGCAGTCTCCCGATATCGCCATGGGCGTGGATCCGGGTGGTGCCGGCGATCAGGGAATGATGTTCGGCTACGCCTGCAACGAGACTCCGGAGCTCATGCCCCTGCCCATCACGCTGGCCCATCGCATCGTCGAGCGCCTGGCGGCGGTGAGACGCGAGGGCAAGGTCAACTACCTGCGTCCCGACGGCAAGTCCCAGGTCACCGTGGAATACGACGATGGTGTGCCCGTGCGCGTGAACACCGTCGTGATCTCGACCCAGCACAGCGAGGACGTGACCACGGACCGGTTACGGGAGGAGATTCCGGCACTGGTCATCGACCCGGTGGTGCCGGCGGACCTCATCGATAGGGATACCCGCCGGCTCGTCAACCCCACCGGCCGTTTCGTGGTGGGGGGTCCCGCCGGGGATACGGGAGTG
>CBEVTG010000264.1:0-3788 GCA_965552745.1 uncultured bacterium | reverse complement strand
TTACCGACCGTCAGCAGCACCAGCAGGACCACAAAGACGTTGCTGGGGGTGAAGTAGCCGCGTATGCGGCATGCCCTGACACCGGCGATCAGCACGACGAGGACGAGGCCATCGAAGAGGATCGACTTGGCCTGGGAACTGGGCAGAAAGATGTTGAGGAGAAAAAGTACCAGTATGAATCCGAGCAGAAACGTAAACCGATACGATAAGAACCTCTTGCCTGGTCCCATGTTTCCTTCCCTCCACTCCGTCCCCGGCAGGCGGGAGTACGGCTGCCTATTTTGCCATGAGAGGCGGATCTGGAAGTAATCTCTCCACTTTTCTTTCAGGCTCCGTCCCCCGGGCTCCATGTGCTAGGATTCCGTCTTCAGCTATCTCAACAGACTCCGGCACCTCCCGTGCGGCTCACGCCGCGCAGGCCACGTGTCTGGAAGGAGAGAAATCAATGAGACGAGACAGGGGTTGGATTCCGGGGTTGGTGATCATGGCGCTCATGCTTGTGGCAGTGCCGTCGGCGCAAGCCTCTGTGGAAGAGGACGCCTGGGAGATCGAAGTTTACGTTGGAACCTACGAGCCCGACGTGAGCTTCGTCGACGATGACACCACCTTCGGAATACGATTCGGCTCTAACATTACGGAGCGCTTCAACTTCGGGGTGTCTGTAGGGATAGTCGATAGTGAGGAATCGTTCACCAACGTCGGCTCTCCACCGGCGAGCGGTGACGTCAATTACGACGCTATCCTGCTCGACGTCACGTTCGGCGTGCAGTTCTGGACCGAAAGCCCTGTCACGGGCATTGTCTACGGTGGATTCGGCTGGGGGGATGTGGATCTCGACGTGGATGCCGTGATCGAGGATGACGTCATCCGAATCAGCGGAGCGGCGAAGGACAGTTTTCTGATCAATCTCGGCCTGGGCGCCAAGATCGACCTGGGTGACCGGTTCTACCTGCGCATCGACGGCAAAGCCCGGCGGTTCGATGACCGCAGCGACGACGAACTCGATCTCGAATATACGGTCGGGCTCGGCATCAAGTTCGACGCCGCCTGACGTCCCTCACCGGAGATCAGAGTGTGAGCGGCTCCGCCAGCCTGAACTGGCGATACCTTCCCCCCCGCAAGGCTGGCTGGCGGATCAGGAGTCCCGGTTCAGCTTCTTGTATTTCCAGTACTTGGTGCCGGCGATGTCGGCCTGGAGCATCAGCCCCCCTTCCGTGAGCTGGTAGACGGCCATGCCGTTGATGAAAGTGGCGGGTGCGTTGGCCCCCACGGGTCCGGCCACGGCATTGGCGTTCCCCCCGGCCTCCCAGCCCTTGTCCACGAAGCTGTCGTACGTCATCTTGTCCTGAAGAAGGAAGATAACCTGATACTTCTGGCCGCCGAGCCCCAACCCGATTCCGGCCGTGCCCATCTTCATGTAAATCTTCTCTCCGGTGTCTCTGTTCCTGGCAACTCCGACGCCGCCACCGCCCGAGAGCACGAAGGCGAACTTCAGGTTGTCGAACACGGCGTAACCGTAAGACTTATTGAAGAGCACATTGGCTTTTTCGCTTTTCGCCAGCAGCTCCTTGATAGACTCCGCCGCCATCTCATCGATCTTCGCGCGCTTCGATGCTCTCTTCAGCTCCTTGTGCGAGGGCTGTGACTCCTCTGCCGGAACGGCCGGAACACCCAGTAGCACGACGGTTGCAAGAATTGACATCCATGTCCTGCTCATCAAACTCCTCCTCTCGAGAAGATCATCTTTCAGGGGCGGTATCGCATTCACCAGGGCCACAACTCGACTCTGGTGGCATCCGCAGTCGTCGCGGAACTCAAAACCGCGCGTAGTATAGTGCGCGTCCCGTGCCGTGACAAGGTGCGGTGCGCTTCACTCGGGGAGCCCGCTATCCGTATCGCTCTCCTCCGCGGCGTTGTCTTCTTTTTTTCCCGCGGTCTTGTCCTTTCTATCCGTGAGAAGCCTGAGCGGCCTAACCTTCACTTCCGGAGACTGAATCCTACCCCCGACCTTGTAGTAGCGAATCTGATCCGTCACCCCGGTGACTACTGTCCTCAAAAGAGGAATGTGGCGCAGCACCTTATTCACGAAACCGGCGCTGATCACCAGATCAAGACGTTGATCGAAAAAAATATCACCGTTTCCGGTTGCAGCAATTACTGAGGTCACCGCATCAATCCGTGAAAAGTGAATTCGATCTCCCTCCAGAGAAAATTGCGCCTCCATTCTGTCTCTCAAGGGGCTGCGATCCTCCTTCTTCTTGCTCACCTTGTCGGTCGTGTTTCCGAGGAAGTTGGCGATGGCGGAAAACAGAGGCAGGTTGGCAAAGTGACCTTCTGAGACCTGGATCTTTCCCTCTCCCGAGGCCTCTCGTGACCAGGCGTCCCGCGACGCCTCGGCACTCAGGATCAGGTCAACAGTGCCCGCAAACTCGGGAGGCGCCAAATCCCCTTCCTCCCCCTGAACCGGATCCAGCAAGCCCTGTATCTTCACACCGGCCACGGCAACCTGGAGCGATGCTCTCTCCTGGCTGTCAAACGGAACCATCCCGCTCGCCGTCAGCGAGCCATCCAGCAGACCCAGATCGAGACTCGTGAGCTGGAGGTGGTCCTTACGCAGGTGCGCGACCGCGTTCAGGCTTTCGATAGCAAAGCGGTACTCCGGCGTCGTCAGGGCGCTGGGGGCTACCGTGAGCTCGAAGAACAGAGGCTCGCCCGGCCACTTTTCACCGGTAGCCGAGAGCGCCATTGCGGGGATGTCGAGCTTGTTTTCTCCGAGCACCGCATACGCGTCGCCCAGCTCGATCTCGAGAGCCATGGCCGCTCGTCTCGGTTCACCGAATCGGAGATTCAGATTCCCGTTAATCGAAGCTTTTCCCGTGACCTCATGACGCCTCAGCCATTGCTGCAGCTGCGGCGGCAGGCTGGAGTCCCAGGCTCGGCTGAATTCGGCCTCGAGGTCGATCACTTCGAGTTCGAGCTCGAGAGGGTCCAGCTGAAGCCGTCCATCAATCCCGAAATCAAAAATTGGATCCCGATTGATGCTCGCCTGCAGGTGATACCAACCGCCCTCTTCCGGCTGCAGCTTCATACTGGAATGGATTCCATCAAGACGCACCGGCTGCGTTTCCGGCAGCCGGGAATCGAAGACCACCGAGACATCCTTCAATTCGAGGTTCCGGATCGTGGGGAGGGGGCTGAGCTCGAATGGAACCTCTTGCTTCGACTCAGCCTCCCCATCCTCCTCCCAGCGAATCAGGTTGGAGTAACCGACGGGGTGTCTCGAGCCGGGCTCGATCGATACCAGGCGAAACTCTCCTCCCTCTACCGAAAAACTCTCCAGATCGATCGGTTCGCCCCTGGCCGGAATCGCCGTGAGGGTCACCTGCAACCGGCGCACCGAAAGGATGGGAACTTTCTCCCCGCCGTCTGTTTGCGCCACGAGCTGTACACCGTTCACGACCATTGTTCTCGGATACTGGTAGTCGAGCACCTCGATCTTCAGATCGGGAACGATCCATCGCGAGACGGCCTGCTCAACCACCCTGCGGATCAAACCCTCCACAAGGCCACTGCCCTCGCCTCCTGCACGATAGAACACGAGGATTACAAGCGCCGCGACCATGAGGATCGCCCCGAGTGCAATGGCAAGGCGTCTGATACCGCGGCTCATTCTGATATTCTTGACCATCGGAGAGGAGTGGCCTCGAGCGTCTCCTTCACGCTCGTTGCTTGATTCCCAGATTCGGCTTGATGGAGGATAATGGCTTCGGGCATTAGATGTCGAGCCA
>CBEVTG010000263.1:0-3803 GCA_965552745.1 uncultured bacterium | reverse complement strand
GAACGCGACATCCTCGAACTCCTCTGCCGCCATAACCCCGTTCAGGCATCGACCCTGGGGCACGAGGATCATGACGCGGAATTGCCTCGCACCGACGCGGGAGCGCGGGCGGAGTTCTGCTGGAAAGCTACGGAATACCTCTCCAGGCTAGAACACATGCCGCTGGGCGGGAACGCCTCCGCTGTCGAGCGCGCGGAGAGACAGCTCGTGGAGAGCCTGCTCCGTGTGCCCCTGGTGATGGAACAGGAACACTCACCGTTCACACGAAATCCGGTCATTTACCTGGAGATTCTTTTCGAGAGCACCTTCATCCTGCTGCAGCGCGCGGACTCGGGCGACACCGGAGCGCGGTGGCTGGATGCCCTGGTGTCCCGCCTGAGCCAGGCGCCGCGTCTGCTCGGCGAGGCGCGGCAGAATTTGCAGCCTCATACTGCCCGTATCCCACCGGTGTGGGTCGAGACAGCACTGTGCCTCGAGTCCGCCAGCCAGACCTTTCTACAGAAGCTCGCTCACGACGTACGGCGCCGCGTCCCGGAGCGGGTTCAAGACGTCGAACGCGAAGCCGCGACTGCGCGGAAGCATCTCTCGGAGTACGCGGACTTCCTGCGGCGTCAGATCCTGCCCAAGGCTCGAGGATCTTATTCCCTGGGTGCCGATCTATTCCATTTTCAGCTGCAGCACTGGCACGACCTCCCGTACCGGGACATCGATTTGCTCGAGTGGGGCACCCACGAGCTTCATGAATCCCGGAAAACACTTGAAAGAATGGCCAAGCGCATCCCGGGGAATCGAACCTGGAGGCAGATCCTGGAAGATCTGAAACAGGATCATCCAGACACCGCGGGATTGATTCCCGCCTACCAGAAAGATGTCGATCGCGCCCGCCGCTTTGTCGAGGAACGCTCCCTGGCGACGATCCCCAGCGACGAGACACTGGAGATCGCGGAGACGCCGGAGTTCGAGCGCTCTATAGCGCCGTTCGCCGCCTACCTGCCGCCGCCGCCGTTCGGAACCCAGAATCGCGGCAGCCTCTGGGTGACGCCTCCCGGCATTCACCTCGCCGAAAAGGATCGCCACATGGTCCTCAGGGATCACTGCCGCGCCCGCATTCCGATCACGGCACTGCACGAGACCTATCCCGGCCACCATCTGCAGTTCAGCCGCCTGAGGGAGCTAGACTCCCGCGTGCGGCGTCACTTCGCCACGTCAGTATTCGTGGAGGGGTGGGCGCTTTACTGTGAGGAAATGATGATCGAACAGGGGTTCTTGAACGATCCCCTCTCGCAACTGTGCCAGGTCCGCGATCACCTCTGGCGCGCCTGCAGAGTCATCCTGGACGTGCGTTTGCAGACCCAGTCTTTTGATCTTGATGAAGCTGCCCGCATGCTGGTCGAGGAGGCGTGCCTGCAGCCGCCGAACGCCAGAGCCGAGGTCGTGCGCTACACGCAGACTCCGACACAGCCCCTCTCCTACCTTGTCGGCAAGCGGGAGATCCAGGCCCTGCGTCGGGAAGCGGAGCGAACCCGCGGCGACCAGTTCAACCTCAAGCAGTTCCACGACGAGATCCTGAGCCACGGCGCCATACCTGTCTCGCTCCTGCGAGAGATCGTCCTGGCCCAGCAACCATCCAAAGCCCAGCCGGAATCCTCCCCGCAGCTTGCTTGATCAGGCACAGATCGTGCGCTAACATGAGCGGCTGTGAAAATTGCCCTCGCCGAGGTACGCCGCATCGCGGCCCTCGCCCACCTCGACTTCAGCAACAAGGAATATGAAGAGCTCGCCTCCCAGCTGAGCGACATCCTGGACCACATCGAGGCACTGAAAGAACTGGATACTTCGGGCGTGAGCCCGACCTCCCACCAGATGGAGTCGGGAGCCGCCCTCCGGAAAGACGAAGTGAGACCTTCCCTCTCCGAGGAGGAGGTCCTGGCCAACGCCCCGAAATACGGCGGCTCGCACTTCAAGGTGCCCAAAGTCATCGGCTAAGTCGTGGACCTGTACCGCATGGGGGTGCGCGAACTGCGCGCTGCTTTCGATAATCGCAGCGTGAGCGCGGAGGAGATCTGCCGCGCGCACCTCGAACGCGTGGAACGGTTGCATTCTGACGTCAATGCGTTCATTCGCATTACGGCAGAGTCAGCCCTCGAGCGGGCCCGCGATCTCGACCGGCGGCATGCCGCAGGAGAGACACTCGGCCCTCTGGCGGGAGTGCCGATCGCAGTCAAGGACAACATCTGCACCCGGGGCACACACACCACGTGCGGATCCCGGATCCTCGAGAATCACGTTCCCATCTACGACGCCACCGTGGTCCGGCGGATCCTGGAGGCCGGAGCCATTATCGTCGGCAAGACCAACCTGGACGAGTTCGCCATGGGCTCCTCCACCGAGAACTCGGCGTTCGGCCCCACGAAGAACCCCTGGGATCTGGAACGGGTTCCGGGAGGATCGAGCGGGGGATCAGCCGCCGCCGTGGCGTCCGAAATGGTCCCCGTGGCGCTGGGCTCGGACACGGGAGGATCGATCCGGCTGCCGGGTGCTTTCTGTGGTGTCCCCGCCCTCAAACCGACCTACGGCAGCGTGTCACGCTACGGTCTGGTGGCGTTCGCCTCGTCGCTCGATCAGATCGGCCCGTTCGGCAAGACGGTCAATGACGTGGCGCTCGTGCTCGACACGATCACCGGCCACGATCCCCGTGACTCGACCAGCGCTCCTCAGCCGCTCGAGAGCAGCCTGAAGGGGCTGGAGGAAGGCATCGCCGGTCTGAGAGTGGGGGTTCCGCGCGAGTACTTCACCTCCGCTCTTGACCCGGAGGTCAGCCGCTCCGTCGAGGACGCGGTGAAGTTACTCGAATCGTTGGGCGCTCTGATCAGTAACATCTCGATGCCGCACACGCGCTTCGCCATCCCCACCTACTACCTGGTGGCCACGGCTGAGACCTCCTCGAACCTCGCGCGCTACGACGGCGTGCGCTACGGAGTGAGATCCAAAGAGTATCGCGATCTACGTGGCCTGTACCGTTCCACCCGAAGCAACGGGTTCGGCAGCGAGGTCAAGAGGCGGATCATGCTGGGAACCTACAGCCTCAGCAGCGGGTATTACGATGACTATTACCTCAAGGCGATGAGAGCGCGAAGCCTCATACGCCAAGATTTCGACGAAGCGTTCCGCAAGGTGGACCTGCTGGCCACTCCCACGGCCCCGACACCGGCCTTTCGACTGGGCGAGAAGCTGGCCCGGCCTCTCGACATGTACATGTCGGACATCTGCACGGCCACGATCAATCTGGCCGGCGTCCCCGCGATCTCGGTTCCCTGCGGCTGGTCGCGCCAGAAGCTCCCTCTGGGGCTGCAGATCATCAGTCCCCATTTTCAGGAACCGATGCTCCTGCGTGTCGCACGTGCCTATGAGAAGGCGCGTTGCTTTCGTGACGAGCAGGGTCCGCTGCCGCTAGAGAAAAAAGGTTGAGGTGAGGCGTACACTTCTGGCGCTGGTGGCCATCGCCTCCATGGCCGCCTCACCGACTGACACCCCTGCTTCCCGGCCGGTGGAATTCCGGCCAGGGCTGCGGGCATCAATCGAGGACGGCAACCGGCTCGTTCTCCTGGTGCGCGCGCAGCCGGGCGATGGCTACCGTTCGCTCGCGCGCAGGTATGCTCCGGATGAGAGCGCCTGGAAGGCCATCCGGAATTCCAACCAGTCCGCCGACCTTCTGGTCGGACGCTCCTACCGCATTCCATTTGAGCTCCTGTCGGAACCGTATCAGCTCCAGGTATTCCTGGCCGTGTTCCCCAAAGATCACC
>CBEVTG010000262.1:0-3806 GCA_965552745.1 uncultured bacterium | reverse complement strand
CCAGCCCTGCCGCAACGCGCAGGAGGGTTGATTTTCCGGCCCCGTTCGGCCCCACCACGGCGACAAAGCCGCCGGACGGGATCTCGCACGAAACCCCGCACAAGACCGGGCCCCGTCCGTAATCGTGCACGACGTCCCGAATCGAGAGGTTCATTGTGTCTGGCCGGACGATGGTGGTTCTTTGCCGTACGCCCGGATAACCCCATCGAGATCCCTGAGTGCCTGACCGATGCGGGGGCCGGGGATCAGAATGTAATCTCCCTCCAGGAGATGGAGGCGGCCGAAACGGACTGCGCTCAGCGAGCCGAGCCCCTTCCACTGTTCAAGATCCGGCCTGGCTCCACTGTAAGAGGTGGCGGAGACCGGCTCGACGATCACCTCGGGGTCACGGGCAATGATTTCCTCCTTCGACAGTTTCGGATACGGGATCTTCGAGTCACCGAACAGGTTTTCTCCTCCCGCAAGGTGGATCATCTCATGCAGAAACGTCCCGCTTCCGGGAGCGTACAGATCCTGCAATGTTCCCGGACTCCGTCCCGTGACGAGGAGAACCCTCGGCCGGTGCGCTGGTTCGGGGCGGCGCCGGAATTGCTCCAGATCCTCCTCGATGGCTGCCATAAGACTGGTCGCCTCCGATTCCGTTCCCAGAGCCTCGCCGATGTTGCGAATCGCCGCCATGATGTCGGAGATCGATTCGTCGCGCACGCGCAGCACCGGAATGCTGAAAGCGCGCAGCTTCTCTTCCAGGCGTGTCGAGTAGTCGCGCAGGATGACCAGATCGGGCTCGTAAGCCACAACGCGCTCGATGTCAGGATTGATAAACCCTCCGGCGCGCGGCAGCGTCCGCGCGGCAGGCGGGTAATCACTGTACTCGCTCACCGCCACCAGGCGTTCGCCCACCCCGAGAGAGAAAACGATCTCAGTCAGGTTGGGAGCCATGGTGATGATGCGCGCCGGCGGGGCGGCGGGTGCGGCTCCGGCGCCGAGCAACAGGATGGCGCCCAGCAGAGCTGGTGCCAGCCTCCGGTGTAAGCTCTGCGCCACTTACCTCATCCTTCTCCGACGCCCGGGATTGTCTCCCGAGCCGGAAGCAATCCCGAGGATGAAAACCCGGTCTGAGCCTTCGACCTCTCCACGCACCAGGATCTCCACATCTCCGCGAACGTTGTCCAGGGCCTCGAGCACCTGACGCGCATCAAACACGGCCCGCAGCTCCTCCGAGGATTCCTCGAACGTTGCGCTGAGAGCAGCTCCCAACCGTGTGGAGCCAGACCACAGCTCGATGGGCGGTACCTCACCGGCCAGCTCCGCCAGCCGGCGGGTGTCCGCCGCATCGACTGCGGTGAGATGCGCGCGCGCAAAGCGGGAGCGTGTCGACACGAACAGAGGATCCGGTACCAGGCGCGCATGAACGCTGATGGGCGACGGGAACTGCACTTCGAGGCGGTGGAAGTCGACATCGGCTCTCAGCGATCGTCCGCTCTCCGAGAAGATATTGAATCCGTCATGGTAGACGAAGATACCAGCCGCGTCGAACAGGAAGGCCGGCGACAGGGCGCTGGTGTCGAGCACCACCGGGGAAGCCAGTAGCGCCTGCTGGCTTCCGTCCGGAAGGATCCTGGATATGGATATGTCGATCCGTCCCTCTTTCGGAAAGTGTGAGAGCCTGGCTTCGACTGCCTGGTCGAGCAGCAGATCGAGCGGCACGCTCGCAAAGGTGAAATTCAGGAAAGCATCACCACCGGCCGCACCGCCGAACACGGAACCTCCGGTGAATGGCCCTCCGAAGAAGGGTGACACGTTCGGGAAGTAGTCAAACTCCAGCGTGTCGAACGTGTCGGCAGCAAAGTCTTCCAGATCCCCGGTGCGGTCGTCTCCCGTGGTTTGTGAGTTCATGAACCCGAAGGCGATCTGCGCGAACCCGGAGGGGTCAGCGAAAAAGTTCTCGCTGAGGATGGTGAAAGTGGCGTTGATCTTGAACGGCTCCGCGGCCGTCAACGGCCGGGGCAGCAGAGTGAACGCCCGCGCCGTGGGCTCGACGGTGTCGTAGCGCGCCAGAAGCGATCCGACAGGATCCCCCACGAAGGCAGAGGGAGAGGTGGGATCATATTCGAAGGCCGTCTCCGGCCCGCCGCGCACGAACACCGGACTTCCATCCCCGTGATCTATAAACGGATCGTCGTCAAATTCCTCGACCAGGGTTTCCCCCGAAACTGCGGGGCTCAGCAACATCATGGAGATTGCCGCCAGAGCGGCGAGAAGTGCGAACTGCCCTTTTTTCTGCATGGTCTCTTCCTCCCTCGAAAAAGAAAAACCCCGGACCTCCGGAGGAAGAGGACCAGGGTGGCAGTTCGCTGCCAAGCGGCCACCTTCCCTCGAAGGTCCGTCGACATGAAGTGGCCGGGCAGGTTTACTGGCTCGCGGTTTGAATCCTACTCTCCGCGCCTTCCCAGAGCTGGAGCTCCAGTGGCTCAGTGCGGATTTCGTCGCCGCTTACAGTTGCGGGGCAGCGGGGGCTTTACACCCCCTTCCCTCTAGCCCCTCCTCGCGGAGAAGGCCGGACCACACCTATGAAACCGTTTCAAAGAACCGCAGACATTATACTCGCTCGCCTCGAGATCTTGTCAAACAGGGCCGCCAGCGCCACAACCGCTCGTGTTATACTCAAGATTCTCTCCGGCTACGGCCTTGTAGGGGCCCGTTCATTTCACTGACGATGCCCGGCCGAAATCACTCCGACAAATTTCTGATCCTGGGTGAGGAGATTCCTCCCTGCTCGGGCGGCGTGGCTCAATGGGGGTACTGGTTGGGTCGCAAGCTGCACGAGCGCGGCCTGCACGTCATCTATGCCGCCCGTGCCGACTATGCCAGACCGCAGGCGTTTTATGGTGACGCCTTCGAGGTCCATCCGATCCCGGCCGATGACTGGCGGCACCGCAAGGACCGGCACACGCTCAACGCACTCTGGAAGATCTGGCGTTCCCATCAACCCGGACTGGTCTTGTGCCTGACATGGAAGCAGGCGCGCATTGCGCTCCTGCTGCGCCGGCTGACCGGGTGGCGCGTCGCCGTGATCGCGCACGGCATGGAGATCACCAAGAAGGGATCGAGACTGCGGCGCCGCCTTGGCCTGCGCTGGATCTTCGGGTCCGCCGACCTGAGTCTGGCGGTGAGCCGCTACACCCGGGAACGGGTTGCTGAATTCGGCGTCGCCCCCGAGACCATCGAGGTCCTGCCCTGCGGTGTCGATGCGGATCGGTTCGTGCCCGGAGACGGCGCCGCGGTACGGCGCCGTCTGAGACTCGAGGGACTTCCGGTCGTACTGACTCTGTCACGGGTCGTGGCCCGCAAGGGACACGATCTGGTGATCGAGGCACTGCATGATGTCCGCCGCCATGTCCCCAACGCCACCTATGTCGTGGCCGGCTCGGGGAACGAGGATTACCTGCAGCACCTTCACGAGATGACCCGTGAGAAACAACTCGAGGACGTTGTGCACTTTCTCGGACACTCTCCCGATGATGATCTGCCCGGCCTGTATTCGGCCAGCGACGTGTACGTCATGCCCAGCCGCACCAGCAACGGAGGCGGTAACTACGAGGGGTTCGGGATCACCTACCTGGAGGCGAACGCTTGCGGAGTCCCCGTGATCGGCGCCGACACCGGCGGCGTACCAGATGCCATCGCCGACGGTGAGACTGGCTACCTGGTGCCATCCGAGGACGTGCGGGTGCTGGCCGACAGGATTGTGCGCCTATTGAGCGACCCGGTTCTAGCCCACCGCCTGGGAGAGAACGGCCGTGCCC
>CBEVTG010000261.1:0-3815 GCA_965552745.1 uncultured bacterium | reverse complement strand
CAGGCTCGGGGATCCGACAGCGCGCCTTCAAGGGCGCCTGACCCTGAACCCGATCTCGCATGTGGATCCGTTCGGGACCCTTCTGCTACCACTGCTCGCGGCCCTGACGGGCCTTCTGGTGATCGGCTGGGCGGTTCCGGTTCCCGTGGACACCAGCAAGCTGCGCCGGCCGCGCTTTCATCATGCACTGATTGCGGCCGCGGGCCCCGCGAGCAACGTGCTTCTGGCGCTGCTTTCCGCGATCATCCTGCGGGCAGCGCTGAGCGTGGGCGGGCCTGGGGCGCTGGCCGGAGCGGAGGCGAAGCCGGTTCTGATTCTTTTGGTTCTTATGGTGCAGATCAACCTGTTGCTGGCCGTGTTCAACCTCGTCCCGATACCGCCGCTTGACGGCTCCTGGATACTGTCCGGATTCCTGCCGGTGAAGGCCCTGCGTCTCTACGACAGTCTGCGCCCGTACGGTATCCTGCTCCTTTACGGACTCATCCTCTCTCCTGTCTGGAGAGGATGGATCTTTCCCGCGGTCGAACAGGCCACCACTCTACTGCTGGCAGCGTGACTGCTCCCCGCAAACGCTCGCGCGTCCTCTCGGGGCACAGACCCACGGGACCGCTGCACCTGGGGCACCTGGTGGGTGCTCTCGAGAACTGGGTGCGCCTCCAGAACGAACATGACTGTTTCTTCGCCATCTGCGACTGGCACGCGCTGACCAGCGAGTACTCCCGAAAGTCTCCGCTGGGGGAGTGGACCGAGGTCGTGGCCGCGGAGTGGCTGGCGGCCGGGATCGATCCCGAACGCGCGACGTTGTTCGTTCAGTCGGATGTTAAAGAACACGCAGAACTTCATCTCCTTCTGTCGATGCTCGTGCCCCTGCCGTGGCTGGAGCGTGTACCCACGTTCAAGGAACAACAGCAACAGCTGTCGGATCGTGACCTGAACACGTATGGGTTCTTCGGGTATCCGGTTCTCCAGAGTGCCGACATCCTCATCTACCGGGCCCACCTGGTGCCGGTGGGGGAGGACCAGGTAGCCCATATCGAGTTCACGCGTGAGGTGGCCCGCCGCTTCAACTCGCTCTACGGGGAGGTGTTCCCGGAACCCGACGCGCGGCTGACCGAGACAGCCCGGCTACCCGGCACCGACGGCCGTAAGATGAGTAAGTCGTACGGCAACTCCATCAATCTGGGGGACGAGCCGGCCGAGATTCGTGAGAAGATTGCGCGCATGGTTACCGACCCGGCCCGGGTGCGACGCTGCGACCCGGGCAACCCGGATGTCTGTCCGGTCTTCACGATTCATCGGGCCTACACCGGACGGGAAGAACGTGATGAGATCGACCAGGGTTGCCGGACGGCGGCTATCGGCTGCCTGGACTGTAAGAAGGTTCTGAGCGACCGCGTGCTCGAGCGCCTCGCGCCTCTTCAGGCCAGGCGGGCGGAGCTGATCGGAGATCGGAAGAAGCTGGCCGGCATCCTCGCCGCGGGCGCTGACCGCGCCCGCAGGGAGGCCCGGGAGACGATGAAAGAAGTCCGCGAGCGCATGCTGGGACGAATATGAGCGACGATCTGCACGATCACGATCCGGAACAGATTGATACGGACACACCCGAGGGCCACCCCGAAGCGATGGAGGGAGCTGCCGCCGGGACTGAGAGGCCCGATTCGTGCCGCATCCAGCTGCCCGCGTTCGCCGGCCCGCTCGACCTGCTGCTTCACCTCATCCGGGTTAACGAGATCAACATTTATGACATACCGATCGTCGAGGTAACCCGTCAGTACGAGGAGTATCTCGACCTGATGCATGAGCTCAACCTGGAGCTGGCCGGCGACTATCTGGTGATGGCGGCGACGCTGGTTTACATCAAATCAAAAATGATGCTGCCACCTCCTCCGGGCGAGGAGCAGCCGCAGGAAGACCCGCGCGCCGAGCTGCGCGACCGGCTTCTCGAGTACCAGCGTTATAAGGAAGCAGCCCTCGTCCTCGCAGAACGCCACCGCGGGACCCTGCAGACCTGGGGGATGGGAGCTCCGGCGGCGGAGATGTCGCAGGGGGAGACGGTAGTCGAGGCCAGCCTGTTCGATCTGCTGACAGCCTTCCAGAAGGTCTTGCGCTCAATCGGCGTCGATCAGCTCCTGGAGTTTCGTCGCGACACCCTGCCAGTCGCCGACAGCATCGCGCGCATCTGGGAACTGCTCGAGTGGGTGCCAAGCCTCCTGTTCGAGGAGCTCATCCTGCAGCAGCGCACGCGGGCGGAGTGCGTGGTGATGTTCCTCGCGGTTCTTGAAATGATGCGCCTGCAGATGATGCGGGCCACGCAGGCCCGCAGCGGTGGTCAGATCTTGATCTGGCGGCGGACACCGCTGCTGCTGACCGCAGCGACACCTGCCGGCCGCGCGCCCCGCACCCGCCGGACGCGCCACCGCCCGGCCGAGGTCACGCCATGAGCGATCGAGCCGAATCTTCTCTGCGAGCCACCCTGGAGGCATTGCTGTTTGCCGCGCCGGAGCCTCTCACGCCGGCCGAGATCCGGGAAGTCCTTCCGCACGCCACTCCGGAACAGATCGAACGTGAGCTGTCCGCGCTGTCCGAAGATTACGAGCAGCCGGGCCGGGGCGTGCGCATCAGCTTTGCCGCCGGCGGATATCGCATCACGACCCGCCGTGAGCAGAGCAGCGCCCTCGAACGCCTGTTCCAGTCACGGAACCGCTCAAGGATGTCGCAGGCGGCACTCGAGACCCTGGCGGTGGTGGCGTACCGCCAACCGATCACCGGGCCGGAGATCCAGGAGTTGCGCGGCGTCAACTCGCAGGGCGTTCTCAGGAACCTGCTGGACCGGCGCCTCATCCGGATCCTGGGCCGCAAGGCGGTGGTTGGCCGGCCCCTTCTGTACGGCACAACTCGCGACTTCCTGCTCCATTTCGAACTCGGCTCGTTGACCGAGCTGCCTCAAGTGGAGCAACTCCAGGAAGCTCTCCCTGAGCCAGCCCAGCCGGCCTCACAGGACGAAATCGCCCCCCCGGCCGGGCCCTCCAGGAGTGAGGAGGCCATGACTGTGAGCGCCGAGCCTGCCGAGGAAGAAGAAGCCGGCGAGCTCGAACCGCTCACCTGAGGCGGCCGCCATGGCTCGCGAGCGTCTGCAGAAGATCCTGTCGCGGGCCGGCCTGGCCTCACGCCGGGAGGCTGAGCGCTGGATCGAGGAGGGTCGTGTCGAGCTGAACGGGCGCCTGGTGCGCCGCATGGGTGAAGCGGCCGATCTGGAGCACGACGATCTGCGTGTTGACGGCCGCCGGGTCCGACCGCAGCACCGGCGCGTGGTTGTCGCCCTCAACAAACCTCGTGAGGTCATAACCAGCATGCGCGATCCGCAGGGCCGTCCCACCGTGCGTGACCTGCTCAAGAAGGTGCGCGAAAGACTCTATCCGGTGGGACGCCTCGACTACGCGAGTGAGGGGCTACTCCTGATGACCAACGATGGGGACCTGGCCGCCCGCCTGATGGCCCCGCGCAGCCACTGCCCAAAGGTGTACGAGGTCAAGGTTCGCGGAGTCCCCGAAGCCCCGACCCTGAAGCGGCTGAGCCAGGGAATCGTCCTGCAGGGCCGCCGCACGCTGCCGGCCCGGATTCGATTCCTCAGAGGCCGCCAGAACTCCTGGTTGGAGATTCGTCTCATCGAGGGCCGCAAGAACCAGATCCGCGAGATGTTCCGGCGGGTTGGCCATCCGGTGCTCAAGCTGCGCCGGGTGCGGATCGGCAGCGTCGGTCTGGGAAAGATGCGGCCCGGCGCCTACCGGGTCCTGACCCAGAAGGAGGTCCGGCAC
>CBEVTG010000260.1:0-3823 GCA_965552745.1 uncultured bacterium | reverse complement strand
GTGAACATCCGTTCGGGGTTGTAGGTGGGATCGGTCGATGAGTTGTACGGCTCGTTGCGGGAAGCCACCTCGGGGGCACCGCCGAGCACCTTCAGATCCTCCGGCACTGCCGGATCATCCATGAAGCCGGCCGTCGCCATGTCCGGCCAGGCGCTTCCTTTCCACTCGCTGTAGGTGCGCTCCACGATGCCGTACATATAGGGAGGATATGCTTCCGCCATCGTCGTGCGGCAGGTGTCATGTCGGTCACAGCTCGGGGTCAGGGCCGCATCCCACTCACCGGCACAGGTTGTCTCGCATGCTTCCTGGCTCGACTGGCAATCAACGCAGCCGGAATCGTCCACGCACTCAGTGCGGGTGATCCCGCAGAAGTTCAGAGGAAGCGGTGTGTCATCGAGACGCCCGTGGTTCGGTGCGAACTGTCCCACCGCCATGTTGCTGACGTCGTGGCAGGTGCCGCAGAAATCGCCGCTGCGGAAAAAGAGGTCAGGGATGGGGCCGTGACTCCGGGCATCGGCGTCATCGTACGGTCCGCGCTTGTCGCCACCCGGATCAAGGATGTACTGGCCGCTACCGTAGAACGCCTCGATCTCTCCCTGGTTGTTCACCCAGTAGTTTTCGTTTCCCGGCGTGAGCGTACGGCGCGCTTCGGCGGTGGCGGGATCCATCATGCGGTGGCACGAGTCGCACGACACACCGTCAAAGTCGCTGCTGGGTGACAGTCCGGTCCCATCGGTCGGGGTGGAGCGGCCTCCAAGCCAACCCTCGGGCGTGTGGCACCGGATGCACAGGTCGCCCACGCCGCCGGGCGGATCGGTTCCCGGCGGAATGTCCGGCTCCAGGAGGTTCCAGACCGCCAGGTTCGGGATGAAATCCTGCTCGGCGACGTCAACGGTCGCCCAGAAGATCGGATCGCGCGTGGCGTGGGACATCAGCGAACCCCGCCAGTTGAAGCCAGGCTCGACGGCCGGATCGTAAGAGCCGCCGTGGCAGTTCTCGCAGCGTCCGCTATCCGGCGCGGCCTCGCCCGGCTGGCCGCCGGGCTGATCGATCACCTGGGGAACGACGTCGGAGGCACGGACAAAGACGGATGAGGCGAGCGTGGCAGCGAGGCTGACAGCAATCAGGCCAGTCAAAAATCGGATTTCTCCTGGCCCGACACCTCCAGACACCATCAGCCTCGCCTCCTCCCTCTGCAGGCAGAACCGGGGTATAGATCAAATGGGATACCTGCACTTCTTTTAAAGCAAAATCGATACCAGATGGCCGGATCACTCCGAAGTTCCGGCGAGAGGAAGGAAAGGGTTCGTTCCTCTGGAATTCCGGCGAAACCGACCGGGGAGGTTCAAGATCGTAGCCTCGCGGTGTGAGATATGGCTCACCGGCATGCGTCAATTGACATAGTAATGTCCCGTTCGGTGGTCAAAGCAGGCGGGCCGATCCTCTGTGTTTGGTGGATCAAAACACAGGTAGGATCTCGGCGGTCGTATGATTCACCGGAGTATGCTCCGTTTAACACGCTTGACATAATGACAGGTCTGCTCTATATAGACTCTGCCTGACAGCAATCATCCAGGCCCGAATGGGCACGGATGCCTCGAATGAGGTCAGGTAACGTGGCCAGATCAGAAGGGCAGTGTTACCGAATGGACCCGCGATCTGGCGTTAGAAAGACCAGCCTCCTACCCCGCATCCCAAGCCTTTCGACGTTGTCCGAATGCCTCACCCGAGGTACTCGCGCTGCGGCCCTCACTGCGTGCGTCTCGGGCGCCCGAACCCGTCGGAGTGCCCTGCGAGGGAAGTCAGCCATTTCATGCCATGAAGGTTCTCCAGAAACAGGAGGAGAAACATGAAAACCCCGATACGAGGTGCGCCGTTACTTCTGCTCCTGGCCGTCCTCTGCGCAGGCCTTGCATCCGGTTTTGCTGCCGAAGAAGGGTACGTCGGTAGCGAGACGTGCGAGGCGTGCCACGAAGAGACGGTGAAGAAGTTCAGCCGAACGCCCCATGCCACGGCGCCCGGCTGGAGCGCCGAGAAGGCTTGCGAGAGCTGCCACGGTCCAGGCCAGGCGCACGTCGACAACGATGACGGCACCGGCATTGTTCGCCCGACCACGCTCCTGCCCGAGGAGGCTTCCGCGGTTTGTCTCAGCTGCCACAAGGAGCAGCACAGCCAGTTCGGGTTTCCGCAAAGCACCCACAGCTTGAGCGACGTGAGCTGTGTGGACTGCCACAATCCTCACTCCGTGGCGGTCAAGATGATTGACAAGGGCCGGGTGGAGCTGTGCGCCACCTGCCACCAGGCGATCGTTGGCCAGTTCGATCTACCACGGTCACATCCACTGGACGATACAGGCGACGGTTGCGCGGGCTGCCACAACCCGCACGGGACGAAGAATCCCCGCATGATTCGAAGCTTCAGTAACGAAACCTGCGGCGGGTGCCATATGGACAAGGAGGGGCCGTTCCTGTACGAGCACGACGTGTCCCTCGTGGACGGCTGCCGCGCCTGCCATACGGTGCACGGATCCGCGAACCGGCACCTGCTGACAGATGCCCGGCAGATCAACCTCTGCTACAAGTGCCACCCTGGAACACAGACCCCGGGATTCCACAGTGCGTCGACATTTCTGAACGAGAAATGTGCCGCCTGTCACACGGCGATTCATGGCTCCAACACAAACGAGTTTTTCCTGGAGGAATAGACGATGGGCATGGAACGAAATCCCAAAATCCCCTGGGCTGGGACCCTGTTCCGAGCCCTGCTGCTCGTATTGCTTGCCGCTTCCCCGGTGCTGGCTCAGGAGGACGAGAGCTCGCTGAACGGTGAGTTCGAGCTGCTGTACCGGAGTGTCAGCACCGATGGCAGCACCGAAAAATTCAACGAAGACTACGACGCCATCGACTCGGGCATTCGCCTGGGCCGGCTGTTCATGGACTGGCAGCAGACGGGTTCCAACTTTCTGGATTTTGCGCGTCTAGACCTGAACGGCCTCGGAGGAGAACCGTTCGAGTCTTCGTCACTGTCGCTGGGAAGGAAAGATGTCTACGATCTGAAATTCGTTCACCGCAAGCAGGATTATGTCTACAACCTGTTCGCGGTGACGGACGACGAGGACGGACATTCCTGGAACACCGACCACCGCATGACCGATCTGAACCTCTCTCTGTATGTGACGGAGAAAACCGAGGTGATGATCGGCTACCAGGAGAACAGAAGGACGGGTGAAAGCTTGTTCATGAAGGACATCGAGCGTGACCTCTTCAGGCTCAAGACTCCGATCGATCGGGATGCCAGACGGTACAGTGCGGGCGTGCGCTTCAGCCTCGGTCAAGCTCGAGTACTCTTCCGCCAGACGCTGAGGCGGTACAACAACCAGTTCGAGAATCACACCGAGGGGGACGAGGGACTGGCCACGGATGACACTCCCAATCCCACTTCCCCCACGGGTTTTGATGTGACTAGGCTCGACAGCTATGACTGGGTGCAGAACGATGACGGCACGGCCCAGCTCACCGACATCCAGGTGATATCGCCTCTGGGAGATCGGGTGAACCTCTCCGTTTCATACTACGGCACCCTCTTCGGAGAGGAGGAGATCGAGAACCGCGTCAGCCTCAATGCCGTCGGGAATGACTTCCTTGATGTACCCTTCACTATCAGTGGCGCCTTCAACGAGGCGGAGATCACGCGGGAGACCGATCTGATTGATGTGGATCTTTCGGTTCGTATTGCCAACCCGCTCACCGCCCATCTCCAGGTGCGATCCCTGGATCGGGAAACTGAAAGCTCGGCCCTGGAGGATCTGGACGGAAACACGGTC
>CBEVTG010000259.1:0-3840 GCA_965552745.1 uncultured bacterium | reverse complement strand
ACCGTGGCCGCCTTCCTGACTGTATGGTTCGGATCTATTTCGATCTTTGCCCAACACCGTGAGCGCGTCCCGTACAAGGGGAACATTGAGGTTGGGCTGCAGCCGGTCGAGCGCTACTACTATCCTGGTCAGCCGATTGAAATGAAAGTCATACTGCGAAATCCAACAGCCAAGTTCATGACCGTCTCCGAAAGCCTTTTCGATCCGTCCCGGTTGACGGTTCTGTCGGAAGATGGAAACTCCCTTGAGAGTGTGGACACCCCCATGGGGGTTCGGCCAGCGGAGAGTCTACCGGTTGAGATCTTTCCACGGCGCAATGTCCAGCGCATCTACCGTGTGAGCGATCGATTCCCGGCTATCACGAGTCTGGGCCGCTACACGGTGGTCTGGGATCACCCTGACATCGATGCCCGTTCGGCGAATTTGCGGATCATTCAGACCTACAATCCCGAGCGTGAGTACATCGGGGAGTTCCGCACCTCGATGGGCAAGTTCAACGTAGAGTTCTTTTCGTCCGTGGCGCCGAAAAATGTCAAGAACTTCATTGACTTGGTAAACTCCGACTTCTACGACCGCATGCAGTTTCACATGATCATTCCCGGCATCCTCATTCAGGCTGGCGATTCGAAAGGAGACGGGATGGGTTATCCGGGCTACCGGGTACCGCCCGAGTTCAGTCGAATCCGTCACCTGAAGGGCACTCTCTCGATGTGGCACCATCCCACGACGGTGGATTCAGGCTCGCAGTTCTTCATCGCCCTTTCGAGCCAGTCGCAGTTTAACGGGAACTACACCGTCATCGGTCAGGTGATCGAGGGATTGGAAGTGATCGAAGCAATCGGCAAGATTCCAACCACCGAGGACCGTGGCAGAAGACCCTTTCGCCCTCTCGAAGCCGTGACTATCGAGGACATCATCATCAAGGAGCGCTGAGTAGCCACAGAATCCCGGCGAATTCTAAAAGCGGCGGCCGAGAAGCAGCGTGAGCGACGTATCGCGGGCCTGAAGGCGCTGTGAATCGCGCTCGGCAAGGATCGACAACGACAGCCCCCGCGCTGTGACCCAACCGCCCTGACCTGCCCAACCCTCCACTTCTCCTCGCTGCAGGCGTCCGCCAATGAACGGTGCGATACGCTGCCAGTTTCCGGGGAGTATCCACAGGGTGGCGGCACGCGCACTCCAGTTCTCGTCCTCCCCGAACTCACTTGACACCACGCCTCCGATCCAGACCTCACCCGAGATGCGCTGAGAAGATGGCCATGCAGGGAGGTCCGCTTCCCAACCGGGCGTTCGAAACCCGATTTCGATGACGTTGATGCTCAGACGGCGATCATTGGCCTGCTCGAGCAGATGACCCGAGCGGTGGTAAAACGATACTCCGGGCAGTACGCGCCCCGTAGAACGTTCGATTCCGGCCACAATGATGTAATACAGATCGTTGAGCTCGGTATTGACCAGGGTATTGTCAGCGAGCAAACGGGCCCGCCAGGGATTCCCGAATACCTGAAACGATGCGCTGGTGAGATCGAGCACCTGCCGGGCGCGGATGCCATCGTCACCACCGCCTGCAACCAGAGCAGCGCGCAGGCGGGGCAGCAGTGCGTCACGGCCTTTCGCGGATCCGTCCTCGAATCTCACGCCAGCCAGAACTCCCGTGTCTTCGAGCCCGAGGGGGTTTTCGCCGCGGTAGTAGAGAGCGTGAAACGTGAGGCGCATGCCCCCGGGGCGATGCAGTTGAAGGTAGGGGCCGATCATGAGATCGGATTCAATACTATCGTCAGCTGAGTCAATCATGAGGCTGTCCACGGCGCCCTTCACGCCGATCAGCCAGCGCGCACCCCGAACGGCACGCCACTCTCCGCTGGCCTTGAAGGCCCCATGCGTTTCGATACCCCAATCGTTCAGCGTTGCCAGGCCCTCGATCTCCCACGAAAAGCGTTTTTCAGGTGCACGGCGCGCCAGCCTGAACCCAGCCAGAACCACTCCCAGGGATCCCTCGCGGTCTACTTGCTCCGAGCCGCGGACCTGAGTGAGAGGGGCCCAGCTCAGCGACCCTAGTTTCCGTTCCAGGGAGGTCTCGGCGATGTAGTCCAGGTCGTCGATGATCATGGTGCTGCTTCCAGAGGCGCTGAGCACGGAGACCCTGGTCTGGAGGCCGACCTGCCACACCCCTGCCCGGGAAGGGGCGTTTCCGTAGAACCGTGCAAGCCCCACGTAGTCGATGTTGCTGGATAGAAACGCCGACACTCCAGCGGTCACGCCCCAGGTTGGATGATCTGCGGCTCGTTGGCGATTCGGCAACCTCCCTCCGGGGGGATCGGAATCGATCTGGGCACGTTGGGGACTTGCGCCAGCGATTGCAAGAAATATCAGCGCGAGAGGAATCAACCTGCGGAATGTGGAGTGATGCCAGTCCGTAGGACTCATCTGACGGGAGCGGGTGCCAGGCCGCGGAGCACGCGTGTCAGGTCGGGCTGTTCGGGATCGAGTATGAGGCTTCGTTGCAAGTGCATCGCCGCTTCGTGGGTGCGCCCCAGGGCCAGCAAGGCCAGGCCCTGCCCTCTTTCGGTCAGTGCATCCTCTCCTCCCGCCTGCGCGGCGAGGCGGTAGTGCTCGAGCGCCAGCCCTGGGCGCCCCTGATCGAGAACCAGGGTAGCGAGATTGTAATTCAAATCGGGGTGTTTCGGATCGAGAGCCAATCCTTCGCGATAGACGCGCTCGCTGGCATCGCGGCGGCCAAGTCTTCGCAGCGCCAGACCCAGGTTGACCCGAAGAGCGGCAAAGGAGGGTTCGAGTTCTACCGCACGCTCGAGATCGACCAGGGCTTCGGCGGCACGTCCTTCCTGCAGGGCCAGAGCCCCCCGGTTATTGAGCGCTTCGGGAAACCGTGCCCGCAGGTCGAGAGCGCGATCGAACGCCCGGCGGGCAGCGCTGTGCTCGCCCTGCATGACGAGAGCTCGCCCGAGCAGATTCCATGCAGTGGGGTCGCGAGGCCTCAAGGCGGCTGCCTGGGCGAGAGCTTCTCGTGCCGGCGCCGATGAGTGGGGCATCGAGATTTGCGTGGCACCTAGCAGGAGCCACGCGAGACCGAGATCCGGTCGGCGGGTGACCAGGCGTTCGAGCTCCTCGGCCGCGGCCGCGCTCCAGCCAGAAGTCAGTAGCGTCGCAGCCAGGTGCAGCTGGGGTTCGGACTCCAGAACCGATTCCTCGGCAAGAAGCAAGTCCAGAATCTGGAGATCCCGACGCCGGCGATCGTCCAGAACCGCGAGCCGCTCCAGGGTCCTCTTGCGGGTCAACGCGTCGACAGAGCTGAGGTCGAGGTCGATACGGGTGGCACGGGCCTTTGACAGAAGGTGCAAGATCTCGGGCACCGAGCGGCGCTGCATGTTCAGAGGGGCGGTGAACTCCAGGCGCAAATTATCATCGGTGATACGGGGTGAAGCAGCCGCCATCTCCGAGAGTCCCTGCGGTCCGGCTACCCAGTGCGCGAGGAGATCTCCAAGCTCGCCGACACCCAGGGGGACGAGATCTTCACGGACACCGGGGCGCTGCAGGGCAAGTGCCACCCGCTGCCAGTCAGGAACTTGCCCGGAGGCGCTGCCGATCAGGAAATAATCCCCTCCCGCCAGTGCTTCTTCCCATAGAGAGGCGTCGGGGAAAACTTCCAGAAAAGTGCCCAGCACCGCCCGGAAATCCTCGGGATCAAACGCATACGCCTGGACCCATAGAGCCAGCAGGCCGGTAGGCGAGAGCCGCCCGCGTGCGAGCTGCAGGAATTCACGCGTGTACAGGTTGCTCATACCGGCTACCCAGGGGTTCGAGGGCTGGGAAATGATCAGA
>CBEVTG010000258.1:0-3852 GCA_965552745.1 uncultured bacterium | reverse complement strand
GGTATGGTCTGGCCGTCGGGCGTGCGCGGCATTCTGGTTACTGAAGCGGTGCGCGGCGAGGGCGGCATTCTGAGCAATTCAAAGAATCAGCGCTTCATGGAACGCTACGACCCGGAGCGCATGGAGCTCTCCACCCGCGACATCGTGGCACGTGCCATCTTCACCGAAGTACGTGAAGGCCGCGGAAGCCCGCACGGTGGTGTCTTCCTCGACATCACACACAAGGGCGCCGCCACCGTGAAGCGCAAGCTGCCGAGCATGCATGACCAGTTTCTGGAGCTCGCAGACGTGGATATCACGCGCGAGCCGATGGAAGTGGGCCCCACCGCTCACTATGTGATGGGAGGTGTGCGCGTGGAGGCTGAGACGGCAGCAAGCACGGTGCCCGGTCTGTACGCAGCCGGAGAGGTCGCTGGCGGGATGCACGGCGCCAACCGCCTGGGAGGAAATTCCCTCTCCGACCTGCTCGTGTTCGGACGACGAGCGGGACAGGGGGCCGCAGAATACGCCCGCTCGTTGTCGGCGCTTCCCGAACTCGATCCGTCCCAGGTGCAGGCCGCAGCGCGGGAGCTGCTCGAGCCCTTTGATCGGCCGGTGGGCGAAAACCCTTACGAGGTTCATCAATCACTGCAGAATATGATGCAGAAGCTCGTCGGCATCTTCCGCACCGAGAAAGACCTCGAGGCCTCCCTCGAGGAGCTCGAAAAAATCAAAGCGCGCGCCCGGCGCCTGAAAGTGGAGGAGTCGAGGCTCTTCAACCCGGGCTGGCACCTGTCACGCGATCTTCACAACATGCTGATCGCCGCTGAGTGCGTGGCCCGTGCAGCCCGGGAGCGCAAGGAGAGCCGCGGTGCTCACTCGCGTCTCGATTATTCAAAAACGGAAGATTCGTTCGGAAAGATCAATGTCTGCATCAGCAAGGACGATGAGCGCATGAAAGTTCGGACCACGCCATTGCCTCCTCTCCCGGACGACCTGCGGCGCGTCATTGAGAATGTGAAAAAATGAATGCATCCGCCGATCGAAACGCCACACTGCGCATCTACCGAGGCGACGCAGAAAGTGGTGAGCTTCGAGATTACATTGCGCCCATCGTTCCGGGCATGGTGGTCCTCGATGCCCTGCACTCGGTTCAGGCCAACCATGCACCCGACCTCGCTGTGCGTTGGAACTGCAAGGCCGGCAAGTGCGGATCCTGCAGCGCCGAGGTAAACGGCAAGCCACGTCTGACCTGCAAGACTCGCATGGACGCCCTTCCTCTCGACGAACCGATCACCATAACGCCCATGAAAGCCTTTCCAATCCTAAAGGATCTGGTCACGGATGTGTCGTGGAACTACGAAGTCAACAAGCGCATCCGACCTTTTGAACCGCGCCCCGACACCGACTGGAAATACAGCCAGAAGGAAGCCGATCGGGTTCAGGAATTTCGTAAGTGTATCGAGTGCTTTCTCTGCCAGGACGTCTGCCATGTGATCCGCAACCACGACAAGAAGGATCTGAACGACTCACGCGGCATATTCATCGGTCCGCGCTTCCTGGTTCGGACGGCAAGCCTCGAGATGCATCCACTGGACGCTGGATCACGCACCGCCTTTCTGAAAGAGGAGGCAGGCATTGGGTATTGCAACATTACGAAATGTTGTACCGAGGTCTGCCCAGAGCACATCAAGATTACCGACAACGCCATCATTCCTCTCAAAGAACGTGTCGTCGATCACTTTTACGATCCACTGCGCTGGCTCTTTGGCGGCCGACGCTAGCCCACGCTCCTCGAGGTGAGCACCCGTGCTGGATCCTTCCGTGCAATCGTGACTTCATCCCCCGGTGTTCTTCTCGTATCTTGCTACGAGCTGGGCCACCAGCCGATGGGGCTCGCCATGCCCATGGGGTTCCTGGCTCGGGCCGGCTACGAGGCCGAGACTCTCGATCTTGCAGTCGAACGGTTTGACCGGAAGCGCATGGCCGGCAAGTGGTTCGTTGGAATCTCGGTGCCAATGCATACCGCCCTGCGCCTCGGAGTCCATGCCGCACGGCACGTGAGAGAAATCGTCCCCGAAGCCCACATTTGCTTCTACGGCCTCTACGCCAGCCTCAACAAAGTTTACCTGCTCGGTCATGGCGCCGATTCAGTGCTGGGAGGCGAGTACGAGGAGACGCTCGTCGAGCGGGTCAGACTGATCGACCGGCAGCGGGCCGGAGGTGGCACTGCTGCACCCTCGGCTGACGACGGGCCGGCTGCGGGGTCTGAGTCGGATGCGATTCTGGCGCGCCTGAGCTTCCCCCGGCCACACCGGGATCGCCTGCCGGCGCTCACGCGCTACGCGCGGCTGGAGATGGACGGAAGTGAAATTACCGCAGGCTACACCGAGGCCAGCCGTGGCTGCCTGCACCACTGCCTGCACTGCCCCATCCCTCCGGTCTATGCAGGCCGTTTCTTCGTGGTTCCCGAGAGCATCGTGCTCGACGATGTCGGCCGTATGGTCTCAGGCGGAGCCCGGCACATCACGTTCGGCGACCCTGACTTCCTGAACGGCCCGCGCCACACCATGAACGTGGTGCGAGCCGTTCACCGCAAGTTCCCGCAGCTGACTTTTGACATCACCACGAAGATCGAGCATATCCTCCGAAACCGCGAACTTTTTCCCGAGCTGGCTCAGGCGGGATGCGTTTTCGTGGTCTCGGCGGTCGAATCGTTGAGCGACCGGGTTTTGCAGCACCTTGACAAGGGGCATTCACGCGCCGGAGTCGAGGAAGCTCTCGATCTGCTGTCGGTGGCAGGCATCCCCATGCGGCCGTCGCTCCTGCCTTTTACACCCTGGTCAACGCTCGAAGATTACCTCAGCTTGCTCGAGTTCGTGGAACAACGGGGAATGGTCGATCAGATTGATCCCGTTCAGTACTCGATCCGGCTCCTTGTGCCTCCCGGCTCTGCCCTCCTGTCGAAGCCGGACACGTCCGACTGGCTGGGAGAGCTCGACGCGGCCACCTTTACCTACCGCTGGTCCCACCCGGATTCGCGAATGGATGCTCTGCACGCAGAGATCGGCTCGATTGTGGAGAAAGCAGCCGGCGGCGATGAAGATCCAACTATCACCTTTGCACACATCCGCACGGCCGCCCGGACGCGGGCCGGCCGTACGGAAATCGACGAGCCACCTCCGACGGGTCCGGGGGAACCCCAGAGGCCCCCTTCTGCGCCGCACGCGCCCCTGGGCCGCAGAGCTCCGCGCCTGACCGAGTCGTGGTTTTGCTGAGCGGAGCCTACCGAGGGCCAGGCTGGCCCTCTCGAGATACCGAGCCAATTCTAAAAAGAATTTTGGGACGACGGCGGGTTCAGCGAGTCGTTAGTTAATCGATCCGTCGGGAGCCAGGAGAACGGCCGGGTCGATGCCCAGCCCGTGCAGCGTGCGCTCCCAAACCTCGTCGCTGGGTGCATCGAAAATGAGTGCGGGATCCACCGGCGCCGCTATCCAGGCGCCCGCTTCGATCTCGGCCTCGAGCTGCCCCGGCCCCCAACCCGCGTAGCCGAAGTACAGGCGAGCTCGGGGGGAGGTGCGGTTGAACACTTTGCGCAACACGCTCACCGATCCGCTCAGGCTCAGACCTGAACCCACCTGTGTGCTGTCCTCCTCCACGTCGGTTTCACCATGCAGAAGAAGCGCCTGGGTCGGCTGCACAGGTCCGCCGATCATCACCGGAAAGTCTTCCGGCCCAGGGTAATCGACGCCGTTGTCGGCCAGCAACTCTCGCAGCCTCCCGGTGGAAGGGCGGTTGATCACCAGCCCGAGCGCACCGTGCTCGCCATGTTCAACGATGAAGACAACACTACGGTGGAAGTTCGGATCGGTT
>CBEVTG010000257.1:0-3855 GCA_965552745.1 uncultured bacterium | reverse complement strand
CATGGTACCGGCAGAGTCCCCCATCCACCGCCCCACGCGATCCGCATTCGGCGCGGTCCTGCCAATGTGGCAATGAAGAGAGCGCTGACCGGTAGGAGGAGTACCACCAGTCGGCCCAATGTCGCAAACCGGCCGCTATCCGAGACTCCCCTGATCCCCTCTCCCCAGAGGAGCCAGACGAAATGACCCTGGACAAAGGGGAATCCGAATTTGGAGGTCATCACCCCCAGCCACGTTCCGACGACCAGGAAGAAACCGGTAGCGGCTGGCAGCCACCAGCTCTTCAGCTGCCGGCGGCTTTCCACACCCGCCAGCCCCCAGCCGATGATGAGCGCAATGGGAGCTGTTAGACCGAGGATCGACTTGGTCAGGTATGCCAGGCCGAACGAAGCACCCGAAATAACCTGCATAGACCTGTTAAGGGGTTTACTCTGCGCGAGGTAAATGCCGGCCAGAGACCAGAACATCAGGCCTACATCCAGCATGGATCTTCGTAAGTATTTTAAAAACAATGGATTACATAATATCAGAGCGGCCAGGATGAACGCGGTCCAGCGCTCTCCGAACAGCTTTTTGCCCCACTCGAACGCCAGCAGGATGAGCAGCACACCGAACAGACCCGTTGGCAGGCGTGCCGCCGCATCGGATGCGCCCACGAGCTTGAACGTGAGCGCCTGGGCCCAGATTCCGAGCGGCGGATTGTCAAACGTGGGCGCTCCATTGAAGGGAAGCGCGAGCCACTCCCCACTCTGTACCACCTCGAACGCCTTGCGGGCATAGTAGGCGTCGTCGTATCCGGGAAGATCGGCTTCGAGCGGGCGCACCCACGCCGCAATGATCACCGCCAGGAGCAGGATCCGTCTCATCGCCGCGGGCTCTCAGCTTTTCCTGGACCGCTCCCCCGCCATGGGCCGATCGCTCCCCCACTCGCGCGGTCCAGCAGGCCGCCAGCGTGGATCATGGTGAATTCCACATCGGTGGAGGAAGCATGAGCCAAGCGCGGCCAGCGTAGCCAGCGCGTAGCGTGCCGCGGCGGCAGGACGGATCGACGATGCACCCGGACCGTACCGTACCGGAACCGGTATCTCCCCCACCCGGAATCCAAACGTCACGGCCTGGAGCAGCATTTCGGTGTCGAACGCGAAATCATCCGAGTTTTGCTCGAACGGAACCGCCTCGAGAACACGCCGATGGTAGACACGGAAACCGGTGTGCCACTCGGAAAAGTTCTGTCCGGTGGCGACGTTCTGCACCAGGGTCAGGACTCGATTGGAAACATATTTGTAGAGAGGCATGCCCCCGGCAAGGGCTTCGGTCCGCGTGCGGATCCTGGAGCCGAGCATGAGGTCGTAGATGTCTTCCTGCACCGGTCCGAGGAGATATGGCAGAAGGCGGGCATCATGCTGTGTGTCAGGATGAAGCATGACAACCTGATCGAAGCCGCCACTCAAAGCAGCGCGGTAGGCGGTTTTCTGACTCGCGCCGTACCCCTGGTTCTTCGCGTGGGCAATGATGCGAAGCCCAAAGCGGCGCGCCACCGATAGCGTTTCATCATGGCTGCCGTCGTCAACGAGTAGCACCTCGTCCACCTCGCCCGGAGTGACTCCGGTGAGCGTACGTTCGAGGGTCCGGGCGGCGTTATAGGCTGGCAGGTAGAGGAGAGTGCGGGAGCCGCGGCGGCGGGGGCTTGCGCCGGGCGCGCGAGACGGCATCTACGCTCTCAGGCGTCCGTGCCGCCGGGGGGGCTCGGGCGGATGTTGATTCTCTTGAGGAATCCGTCGCCTTCGCTCTTGGTCATGAGGGCGGGATCATCGCGAAGAGCGAGATGCACCAGGCGGCGCTCGTACGGATTGAGCGGCTCGGTTGAAACTTCCACGCCGTCCTGCTTCACTTTTTCCGCGGAGCGCTGCGCCATCTGTACGAGCTCTTCCTCCCGCCGCTTGCGATAGCCAAGGCTGTCCACACGGATGCGGGCGCGCCGGCCGAGACCGCGCAGCACCATTTTGCTGATGACATGTTCCAGTGCCGAAAGGCCCTCTCCCTTTTGGCCTGTCAACAGCTCGGCATCCGGTCCTTCGATGGTGATGCGCTCGGTGTCTTCCTCTGAGCTGATGTCCACGGAGAGATCCAGCCCGCTCGCCGCCACCAGGGTCTTTACCATCTCGGTAAGGTTCGGGAAGCGGGGCTCACCAGCCCATGGCTCCTGAGAACCGGCGGCATCGCGACGGCTCTCCCGCGGAGCGGGCCGGGGCTGTGGTGGATCGGGTCGACGGGGCGGGGGAGCTGACGCTTGCGGGGATTCGGAACCCTCTTCCGCCGCAGCGCCGCCGGGGTCCGGCGTTGCCGCTCCCTTGCCCAGAGGCTCGACCCGGATGCGGACCTGGCCGGGTGATTCTTGAAGCACCTCGTACTCCAGATCCTCGGGCGCCAGCCCCAGACCCTGGGAAGCCAGGAAAAGTGCGTGATCGACGCTCTTTCCTTCGAACTCTCGATTGTCCATCATTCAAACCTCGCGAGCCACGGATCGTTTACGCTCGCTTCGCGGCGGCGCGCCCGCGGGCCGGGGACGGGTCCGTAGCGTCCGCCTGCCGGTTGATCAAATACTGCTGGCCGATGCTGAGTATGTTGTTGACGAGCCAGTATAACACCAGGCCGCTGGGGAAGCTCCAGAACATGGCCGTCATGAACACCGGCATGGCGCTCATCATCCAGCGCTGCGCCGGATCGACACTCATCGTTCCGCTCATGCGTTGCTGGAGCCACATCGAGGCGCCCATCATGAGCGGCAGCGTTCTAAATAATACGGACTGCTCAGGCGCGGACAGGTCGGTCAGGTACAGGAAGGGTACATGTCTCAACTCGATGGCAAGGGATAGCAACCTGTAGAACCCAAACAGAAAGGGCATCTGCAGCAGCATCGGCATGCAGCCCTTCATGCTCGCCATCGGGTTGACGTTTTCCTTCTTGTACAGTGCCATGATCTCCTGATTCATTTCCGTGCGGTTCTGGATTTTCTTTTCCTTGCGCGCGTATCGATCCTTGATGTGCTGAATTTTCGGCTGTATCCGCTTCATCTGCTTCTGCACCTTCCGCATCGACACCATTGAGCGCTGGGTGATGGGGTAGAACACCAGCTTGATGATCACGGTGAGGATGATGATGGCGAGACCGTAGCTACCGGTCCATCCGTACACTTTCCTGAGAGCCCAGAAGAGCCCGAGGATGATGACCTCAAACCAGCCATAATCGATGAGATTCTGAAGCTCGAGGCCATATTCCTGGTCGATCCAGCCCAGGAGATCGTAGCTCTTGGGGCCCACGAACAGGAGTGCGGCTCCGGCGCCGTCCGGCTGCCATGCGATGCCTACTTCCTGTGGGCTCTCATTGTTTACGCGCTCGCGGCCGTAGAGAGCAAAGCGCGCCGGCCCGTCGAGGGGCGCGATGGCGGCCGCGAAATAGTGGCCCGCGACTCCGCCCCAATCCGCCGGGCGATCCGCGTCATGCCAGTCGCCTGCATCTTTCGCTGTCACGCGTTCGACGCTTCCCGAGCGGGCGAGCGCCACGCGGACATCCCGCGGCATCCGAAACATCCCGCTGGGCCCCTCGTCGCGGATCAATCCAGGAGCCCAGGCCAGGTACGGGGCCGGGCCCTGTTGACTGACGGCACGGTATTCGAGTCGCGCGACATATCCCTCAACCGGAAGGGTCAGAGTCTTCTCGATTTCCTCGCCCCTGCCATCCGACCAGGTGCAGCGAATCCTTTTTCCGTTCGAAACGGTCTCGGGACCGGTGCAAACGTAGAGCACCTCGTTGAGCCGCTTGGTGCGCGCCTCGTCGCCGGGAACCACGAGCTCG
>CBEVTG010000256.1:0-3865 GCA_965552745.1 uncultured bacterium | reverse complement strand
ATGGTCTCCACGTTCACTTCGACGGGCGACCAGCCGTCACAACGGGCAAGGAACAGGATCCCTCCCACGGCGACGAGGAGGGCTGGAAGCTTGCTCAATCGGCGGTGCCGCATCATGGTTCTCTAAAAGATTCGGGACACGATCCCGTGCCGCACCGAACCGGAGCCGAGGGGAACGCTCCATTCAATCTTACTATGCCGGAGGGTTGTGAGGATCCGCCGTCCTGCGTGCCCGAGCGTCGCGGCAGCCGCTCACTGGGCGGGACCGGGCTTGCGGAGAATGAGATGCGTTCCACTCACCCGGTTATCCTCATCCGTGAGATCGCGGAACGGCCGCGCCAACCGCTGCCGCGGCAGACCGTCCCCACGGACCTCCTTCTGGCAATGCACGATCTCGAATCCGGCCCGGCGAGCCAGATCGACGTGGATGCTCAACGGCTCGCGGTTCATAGTGAATTCCCGCCGGGCCACCGCCAGACGCCACAGGCGCTGCGGATAGCGCCAGTGTCCATTCCAGGCCGCCGATACCCCGTGGCTGCGAAAGTCAATGATGTGCGAAGCAACCCCGCCGACTTTCAACCATTCGAAGCTCGCCCTGTAGGCCGTTTCAAGATTGGTGACGTGCTCCATGACCGCCTGGGAAAAGATGAGGTTGATGGACTCACGGCGCACGTGTGCGGCGTCGAACCAGGGACAGATGTAACGGACGCGCTCCGACCCTGAGATGCCAATGTCCTTTCGAAGCTGATCCAGCCGCGCCGCATCCAGGCGGGCGCCGTCCAGGAGGTGCTGCGGATAGCCGTATCTCTCAAGACGGGGACGGACGCTCGGAAACTCCATATCATCCGGAATCGGGGCCCGCCGGGCGAAAAGATCGATGAGATCCTCCAGCATGGCGAGCCAGCGTTGATGGTGTGTATAGGGAAAGATGTCGAGCGCCACGTAGCGCTCGGCCCCGGACAGGAGCGCCGCCAGCCCCACGCCGATGCTGTCGCCCGGCCCCAGCTCCGCAACATTCTGAAACCGATTGCCGCAGCCATGCTGATACAGCCGGGTAAGGTGCCGCAGCCAGACCGAATAGCAGTAGCGCGCGCTGTCCGTCCCCCCGGTATGGGCGCGCCTCTTCAGGCGGCGGTGGTACCACGGGAGGTAAGCGAGTACCCCCCGTAGCAGAAACCCGGTCTCGGCACGCATCAGATGTCAGGTTTTGGAGTCCGCTGCCGCGATCGAACGGTAACGGATGGCGCCACCTCAGGGCGCGTTGGAGGGTTTTGCGCTGGAGACCTGCACGCGGGCATCGTTGAAACAGGCACCGCCGGCGGAAGGAGTGAGCGTATCGGGAACCAGGGATGTGCCGACCGAGCCGTTGCGCGTGCTCCGGCGCCAGATCCCCTTGGGCAGGTTGACCACGCCGGGGCACAGGCGCTCGCTGATTTCGGCGCGCACCTCTACCCCCCCCAGCCGGTTGTGGACGCGCACCCAGTCTCCATGATTGATGCCGCGCGACTCAGCATCCCGCGGGTGGATCTCCAGTGCAACATCCTTCAGATTGAATTCCCCCAGGGTCGAGCTGATCGTCTTTGAAGTGGCCGGCGAGATGAGCGCCAGCGGATAAGCCTCCTCGCCCGGATCTTCCCGATAGCGGTAAAGCGATTCACCCAGTGCTTCGGGGAACAGATGGACCCGAGCGTCCGGCGTGCCCGGCTTCACGGTTTCGAACTGCACCGGAGTCGCACCCGGGAAATCGAACCCGACCCGGACCACGCTCTTCAGACCATCGAGCGTAAGATCACCGGACACCGGAGCACCGATCGCCGCCAGCACCTTGCGGACCAGTTGCTGGGTGCTCTCCTCGAACTCACCGCCGTTGTACCCCAGGGCGCGGCCCAGCATCGAAAACATGACCTCGTTCGGCCTGGACTCACCGACCGGCTCGATGACCGGCTCCGCAAGGTTGATTCCGTAGGTCCCATACGAGGCAGAGACTTCCGTGTGTTCGAGGAAGGTCGTGGCCGGAAGCAGAACGTCCGCGAAGAGGGCCGTATCGGTCATCACCTGCTCGGAGACCACGGTGAACAGATCGTCGCGGCGCAGCCCACGCTCGACGCGATTCTCGTCAGGCATCGTCACCAGCGGATTGCAGTTGTAAACGAAGAGCGCCTTGACGGGC
Organism: uncultured bacterium; assembly: GCA_965552745.1. Taxonomy (GTDB): domain Bacteria; phylum Acidobacteriota; class Polarisedimenticolia; order JAPUKU01; family JAPUKU01; genus JAPUKU01. The sequence continues at coordinate 1,696 of CBEVTG010000256.1, read as the reverse complement.
GGGTTGAGCGGCTCTGTGAGCACCCGGCCCAGCTGGCTCTGGTTGATGGCGCGGGTCCCGGCCTCGGGCGTGCCGATCACTTTTTCGGCGTCATACCTCAGAGCCGAGCCCGTAGTCATCGCGTACCCGCCGCCCTGCACCCCGAACTTGCCGGCAACTGCGGGCAGGGCGAGAACGGCCGCCACGGCCGACTCTCCGTTGCGGTTTCTCTCCAGGCCCCAGCCGCAGCGGATGAGCGCCGGCTTCGACTCGGCGTACCAGCGTGCCAGGGTCTCAATCCGATCAGCCGGCAGGCGTGAAATGGCGGCGGCTCGCTCGAGGGTGTACTCACGAGCGCGCTCCAGCAACGCCTCGTATCCGGTCGTATGGGCTTCGACGAACGAACGATCGGTAAAACCCTGCTCGTCCAGCCAGCGGATGACCGCCAGGGCCAGGACCAGGTCGGTTCCGGGGTAGATCGGAAGGTGCAGATCGACCAGATCGTCTCCCAGCGTTCGCCGTGGGTCGACGAGGACCAGCCGGGCACCTCGTGACTTGGCTTCCTTGAGATACGGGATCAGATGGATGTTGCTGCGGGCCGGATTGGCGCCCCAGATCACTATGAGACGGGCTTCTGCGAAGTCGGGAAAATCGATTCCCGGCATGTCGCCATAGAGGGCTTCGGCGGCTGCCCCCGTGGCGGCGGCGCAGACGGTCGGCAAAAGACGCGAAGCCCCAAGGCGCCGGAAGAGACGCCTATCGATGGTGTCCTGCGAGATCATGCCGTTCGATCCGCCGTAGTAAAAAGGTAGGATCGCCTCGGCGCCGTGCTCGGCGGCGATCGATCGGAAGCGCCGGGCGATAGTCGTAATCGCCTCGTCCCAGGAGATGGGATCGAAACGACCCTCCCCTTTCGCCCCCACGCGCTTCATGGGGCGCAGCAGCCGCTCTTTTCCATAGAGCCGCTGGCCGAACTTCCGAACCTTGGAACAGATGAATCCGCGGGTGACCGGGTTACCCTCGGCGGCATCGATGAGCGCCACCCGGCCGTCCTCGACCGTAACGTCCAGGGTGCAACGGTCGGGGCAGTCTAATGGACAGACCGAGGAAAAGTGTTGTGCGGGCATGATCAAGCTCGAGTATACCGCCTCCTTCAACGGGGTGTCCATCCGCGCCGGGGGCGGTTGACTTTTTAATCACTATCATTGAAAATAATTAATTAACGTCGATCTTAACCCCGAGCTTATGATGCCGATTCGCCACCGCACGTGCTCGCGCTTTCTTCTGAAGCGCTGCTCCTACGCCTTGATCGGCGCCCTGTCTTCCTTTTACTAAGACGCCGAACCATAACCTCCCCCGCGGCCCCGGGAGGAAAGGCCGGATCCATTTCGGTAGGCACACCACGCTAGAGTTGAATCCCTCTCGGAGGCCCTGTACGCTTTTGGATCCAGCACCGCGGCAGCGGTGGACCACCGGCGAGATCGAAAACGATGCCTCCGGGACAGAGGCCATCGATTCCGGCGGTTGACACAGACAGAGGTAGAGATCATGACCCAGCACAACTACGCCGACAGCCGCAGTCTCCCGGCGGGCGCATCGACCCTTCCGGGGAATTACTACACCGACCCCGCCATCCTCCAGGAAGAGGTTGAGAAGATCTTCCAGTGCATGTGGGCCTGCGCCGGGCGCGAGGACGAGATCCTCGAACCTGGTGATT
>CBEVTG010000255.1:0-3877 GCA_965552745.1 uncultured bacterium | reverse complement strand
TCGAGGTGTGGATCGACATAGCCGGGATCGGCAGCCGCCGCGCGCAGGAGAAATTGTCGCGCCTGCGCCTCGTCACCCAGAGCCTCGTGCATTCGCGCCACGTTCAGGAGGGTGCGGGCATCTTTCGGCTGCAGAATCAAGATTTCCTCGAGCTCGCGAATCGCCTCCTCGTAGCGGCCCTCGCCGCTCAAGCGTACCGCACGCTCGTGTCGAACCGGAACTTCCTGCTCGATGCGCTGGGCGAGGCGGTTCTTCTCCACCTCCTGTGCACGTTCCTGATTGTAGAGACGGTCGAAGCGCTCGAACGCCTCGCGGCTCAGCGCCTCGCGTCCGGCCGACTCCGCGGCCCTCCCCAGGTTGAGCCAGGCCCCCCGCAGCAAGGGATCGGATCTCACCGCACGCTCGAGGTACTCGACCGCACGTCCGGGCTGGGCTTCGTTCAGAAAGGCCAGGCCGAGCTGGTGGCAGGCATGAGCGTGATCGGGGCTCTCCCTGAGTACCGCAGTGAGGATCTCGATCGCCCGGCGGCTGCGCCCCTTCATGATCAGAAGATTGCCAACCGCCGCCGCCGAGTCAGCATCGCTCGAATCGAGCCTCAGAGCTTCCTCGAAAGCCTGCAGTGCATCGTCGAAGAGCGCCTGCTCCTCGTACACCTTGCCCAGGCTATGGTGCAGGTCGGCCTTCTCCGGAGCCAGCTCGATCGCTTTCTTGAAGTTCCGCGCCGCAGCACGAAAGCGGTTGCTCCTGGCTTCCACTACACCCAGGTTCTGGTACAGATCGGCGCGCCCTCCCCCGAGTTCCAGGGCGCGCTCGTACTCGACCCTGGCACCCTCGTACAGTCCCATGCGTCGCAACGCGTTGCCAAGCTGGGTGTGTGCCTCGATGTTCGCGGTATCTCGATCGAGGACCTGCCTCAGTTTCTCCACGGCGGCCGGGAAATCTCCCGACCGCAGCAGGGCCATCCCTTCTCTTACGAGCTGGTCTGCTGAGAGCTCGGAAACCTCCGCCGCCGCAGCCCGGGAGCTCTGCGCCTCGGCCGCCGCCACGCCCCTCTGCACGTGGATCGGGATGAGCACCAGCGGCAGGCACACTCCAAGTCCAGCCACGATGCGCCGGACCCGCCCCCGTGATCTCGATGCGCCGGAGAGATCGCCTGAATGGCTTGGTTCGGCAGGTCGGTGCACGATCGTCTTCTGCGGGCGCGCGGAGCACAGGTCCGGTTCGGGTGTGCGGGTGCGGCCTGGGCGTCCCCAGGCGATGCGATACTGAAATTGTACCGTACGCAACGGCACCGCACCCTTCAAAGCCCGGGCCCGTGTCTGGACCGGCATCGCAACCGGGGTGGAAAGAGGTACCGCCAGGTGCCGGATCCCGGGTGCCGGGAAGCGCGGAAGCCGGCCACGGAGGGGGATTCCGCGGGGCGCGACTAATAAATAAGTGGTACAAATAGGAGTAAGCATAACTCTTAGATTGACTAATGATGAAATATACGGTAAAAAATGGACATCAATGAACGATAACGTGTTCGATTTCAGCCAGTTCCGCGACCTGGTGGTGGCGGTCACCGGGGGCGGCAAGAATGGAGCTGTCGGTGGTGTCGGGTACCACGTGGCGGTTGCCTACGCCCGGTCCGGCGCCCGCCTGGCTCTGATCGGCCGCACCGAGGCGGCGCTCGAGCGAACCGCAAGCGAGATACGCAACCTGGGCGGCGAATCTCTGATCGTGGCGGGAGACGTGGCCCGGGCCGAGGACCTCGAGCGCTTCTTCCGGAGCATCGAGGAGCGCTTCGGCCGCCTCGATGTCCTGGTCAACAACGCCGGCATTTCCGGCGACGTGCGCGGCCTGTGCAGGATGGTCCATGAGCGGTTCCGGTATGCTTTCAACGTTCATCTGCATACACAGACAGCTACCCGCCTGGCCGCCGACCTGATGCGCCGCCGGGGTGTTCGCGGCACGATCGTGAACGTCGGCACCTACTTTACTTCACCCCACCGCCAAATCCTGAGGCCCTATCCGTACCGCACACCTTACACCGGAGCACAGGCCTGGAAACTGGAGCTCTCGAGGCTCAGCGCCTGGGAACTGGCTGTGGACGGCATCAGTGTCGTGGCCCTGAACCCCGGTCCGATCGAGGGCGGCCGCATCGACGAGATCGTCTACCCGCTCGGTGCCATGGAACGCGGCCTCTGGGGCCGGACCCTGGATGCCGGAGACATTCGCCGCAAGACCGAGGACATGCACCCGGCCGGCAAGTTTCTCACGCAGGATCAGGTCGCGCGCTCAGTTGTTGCGATGTCTTCGCAGGAACTTCGTGAGACGGCCAACGGTGCAGTGCTGGAACTCTCCGGCGGTCTCGACTACAGGGTCTCACCCCGCGTCTCGGCCCCCACGCCGTTGCGGGGCATTCCCGACCTCTCGGATCGGCGCATTCTGGTGACCGCGCATACGGCCGACGTGCGTGTCGAATCGCTCGCTCTCGGCCTGGCGGCCGCTGGAGCACGGGTGGTGGTAGCCGGCCCCCGGGCGAAGGACACGGTCGCCACCCTGCGCGGGGGCGTCCGGAAGCTCGGCGCCGGACAGAAGGCGATCGTGGGAAAGGTGAGCGCCGAGTCGCTGGACCTGGAAGACGAGGATTCGGTTTCAGCGCTTTTCGACCGACTCCTGGAAGATCCGCAGCTGCGCGGGCTGGACGGACTCGTCCACGTCACGGGGGAGATGTCACTCGAAGCCCCATTCACGCGCATGAGCGAAGAGACGGCCGACGCGCTCAAGGAACGGTACGCTTTCGTCCCCGTGCTCGTGGCCAAATACGCGTCCGCGGCTTTCCTGCTCGAGGGTGCGCGCCGGGCGGGCGTGGAGGATGTGCGCTTTCACAGGCTCTGTTCGTTCGTTCAGCTCCTGGAGCGGGATCGCGGCCACATGGAAACCGGCACGTTGGTCCGGCAACAGGGAGGCTGGACCCAGGAGGAAGAAGCTCTCCTGCAGCGCGCCAGCCGTGCGGCTCAGGGCAGCCTCACCGTCATCGGTCCGGATTTTCAAACCAGCAACGGCGGCCGCGTGCGGCGCACGGAAGTGCTGCGGGTCAGCCTGCAGTCGATCTTCACATCACACGCGACGGAGATGGGTATCGCCGGAGCCAGGATCCGCTCCAACACCATCTTCCCGGGACGCGATGGAAAACCGGGAGAGGCCAGAAGGCTCAACCGCCTGGTTCTGTTCCTGGTATCGGAGCAGGCGCACAAGGTTTCCGGGATGGTCTACTGCCCGGACGAACTCAACGCGGGAGAGATTCCTTCCCGGGAGCTGGAAGGTAAGGTGGCGGTGGTCAGTGGAGCCGGCCACCACTCGGGCCAGCAGGTTTCGCTGCGTCTGGCAGGGGAGGGCGCGCGGGTGGTGCTGGCCGGACCGGATGTGACCGATCTCGAAGCCACAAAGCGGGCCATCGAGGCGTTGGGTGGAGAGGCAGTCGTGGTGGCCGCCGATCCCACACAGCCTCTCAGCCTGCGCGACGCCTCACGGACGGCACGTGAGAAGTGCAACGGCATCGATGTCTGGGTCAACACGGCGGGTACGGGCGGAGCCTTCGCCGCGCTCGGTGAGATCGATCTGGCGCCGAACGGTTCATGGCAGCGGGCGCTGTCGATGAACTTCCGATCTCCCTGGCACGGTCTGGTGCGGGCGATCGCCGACATGCGGCGGCGCGGCACCGGAGGATCGCTGATCAACCTGTCTTCGTACTACGCCAACCGGCCCGTCGCTCTACGCTCGGAATACACGGTCTCCAAGATGCTCCTGCATTCGTGCGCGGCGCTCCTGGCAGAGCAGCTGCGGCCCATGCAGATCTCGATCACCGATTTGCAACCGAGCCTCACCGAAG
>CBEVTG010000254.1:0-3885 GCA_965552745.1 uncultured bacterium | reverse complement strand
AACCTGGGTGGCCGGAGGAGGCTCCGCCACGGCGACCGCTGGGCCGCCGTAGACGGAAGCGGTGCCCGGCGTGGCCTGAGCATCTGCGGCCAGGATCGCCGGCGGTGACCCGTCTCCGACAGGCGAAGGAGCGACCGGAATCGGTGTGATGGCGGCCGGGGCCGGTGTCGAAGGGGTTGTGGGGGCGGGTGCCGGGATCGCAGGAGCTACCGGACCCGCTTTCACCGGGACGGCGTTGGCCGGCACCGCAGCCGGTGTCCCGGACGGCGTGCTGGAAGTTGCCGGGGTCCGAGCGACAGGAACGACGGGCGTCTCGCTTGCAGAAGGTGCCGGGGTCGCGGCTGCAGATACGCCCGGTTTCATCCGGGCCTGGAGCTCACGCTGGGTCTTGATGAGCTGCTGGAGCTGCGCGGAGGAGATCCAGCTCTGCTCGACGAAAATGTCTCCGAGACGTTTGTTCGGCTCCCTTCCCTGCTGCATCGTCGCTTCGACCAGCTGATCCATCGTGATCAGCTTGTTCTGAACAGCGATGCGGCCGAGAAGGAGCTCCGGTGGCCGCGAACTCATTCTGCGCCAATTTAGGGGTCGGAAGGCGGGCAAGCAAGCCCATCGAGCTCCGGAGAGCCATCCGGACCCACCGGGGCACTGACCACCCCGAACCCGCTGCGCCGCCGGTCACGGGTGAAGCGGACATCCCTGAGGACGGCCACTGGCCGGGCGGTCTCGCCGTCCTCGATGACACCGACCGGAAAACGGAAAAATCGGAGCAGAGTCCGGCCGGCGCAGCTCTCCAGCAAAGCCGCCACCCTGGGGTCGCCATGCTGCCTCCGATAGCTCGCGAAGGCCGACCGCGGGGGGTCGAGGGCGGAAACGAAGCCGATCGTCCGGTGGTGCACGGCGGACGGCTCTTCAACGATGCCGTCCCATCGGAACGGATCGGCCGGCCGTGGCAGCACGGCACGGCCGGTTTCCACGAGCACGGGAAGCTCTGCCTTCACCAGACCGGCGAAACGGACCCCTGCGAGCCCTCCAAGGGTTGAGCAGACCACGGCATACAAAATGACGAGCGCCAGCGCTGTGCGACTGACCCGGGGAGCTTGTCCGGCACCGGTCCCCCGGAGCCATGCGGCCATGACCAGACCCGCTCCGAGCAGCCATGCCCAGAAGGCACCGCGCGGCACCAGCGGCGTGGTGAACATCAGGGCGGCGACGCCGAGGGCCCCCAGGAGCCAGAGACCGTTACGAACCTTCCCGTTCCTGCCGCTCAGGAAGATAGCGGCACCCAGCAGCAGCCAGATCCAGGGATCGATGATCACCCAGAGGTCCCCGTAGACCCAGCGATCGTCCCAGGGGAGCAGGGGGCGTACCCCGTAAGCGTTGGCGGCGTCCATGAGGAAGTGGCTACCGACCCCGATGGCGGCCACACCGAGAAGCCGGAGGCGATTGAGAGTCTCCGGAGCTCCGAGGGTCGGAGCCAGGCGCGAGAAGACCAGGAGGGCAGCCCACAGCACCACCGAGCAGACGGCGGTGCCGAAAAAGGAATGGGTCCAGCCGCGGTGGAAGTCGAGGTACCGGACCCCATCGCCGAGACTCCACAGCAGGTCGGCATCGGGCAGGTTCGCTCCGAGAATGAGCGCGGTGGTGGCCAGCCGCGAAGAGCGGCCGAGTCCGGCCCGGGCCATCACCACCCCCGCGAATGTGTGCGTGATGTTGTCCAGATCGCAGCTCCTGTAGCGGCCCCGGTGAGGGCATAGGTATGTCAAAATGCCCGGGTCACCGGAAACAGGGAGCTTAGCGTGCCGCCGCGATCGGTTCAACGATACGGAGCAGCACCGTTGTGGAGGCATCACCCAGAACGGACGGAGGGTCGACTGCCTGCAGAGTTCATCCGGGCAATGTGCGGATGTCTGCTGCTCTGTGCCGGTGTTTCCTGCGGAGCGCTCATGGCTGCCGAACCCGATCCTCACGACGGAGAGTTTCGGGAGCGCATCGTGGTCACGGCCAGCGCGTCCGAGGAACCGGTGACCGAGACCATTCCCTCGGTCGGCGTTCTCACCGCCGAAGAAATCGAGCGCTCTGCTTCCACGGTGCTCGATGATCACCTGCGCCAGATCCCTGGCTTCAGCCTGTTCCGGCGCTCGAGCAGCCTGTCATCGCACCCCACGACCCAGGGAGTTTCGCTGCGAGGGATCGGTCCGAGCGGCACCAGCCGCAGTCTGGTCCTATTTGATGGAACCCCGCTCAACGATCCGTTCGGCGGTTGGGTGTACTGGAACCGCCTGCCGACGCTTGCCCTGCGGGCGGTTGAGGTGTCTGCCGGATCGACCAGCCCTCTTTATGGCAGCGCCGCCATGGGCGGAACGATCCAGGTTCTGGCGCGCCGTCCCGAAGCAGGGGTGCTGGAGGCGAGTGTTGCGGCCGGCTCCAAGGATACGGTTGATGCCGAGTTCTTCGCCTCCAATCGCGGCGCGGAGTGGGGACACGTCGTCGCGGGGAGGGTGTTCGATAGCGATGGGTTTTTCATAGTCGACGAGGAGTTGCGAGGAGAGATCGATGCTCCTGCAAATCTGCAGTTTGGCTCCTTCTTTGGCCGCGTTCATCATGGGGACACCTTCGCCGGCATCAACCTGTATCAGGAGGAGCGGGGCAACGGCACGCAGCTACAGGAGAATGATTCCCGGATCGCGATGGTCGAAGCCGGCCATGACGGGGAGTCGTGGGATTGGCGCCTGTTCTGGCAGTCGCAGAGGTTCGAGAGCACGTTCTCGCGTGTCCTGGCGGATCGATCCGAGGAATTCCTGACAGCGCAGCAAAGCTTTCCCTCGACCGGGGCTGGTGGCTCCCTGGCCTGGAGCAACGAGAGTGGACTCCGGGTGGGAGCAGATTGGCGGCGCGTGAGCTGGGAGAGGCGCGATCAGGATCTGGCGGGCCTGTACATGCAGAGCGGTGCGACGGTCCACCCGCGCCTGGACCTGCTGCTGGGGGCGCGCCTCGACGTATGGGAGAACGAGAGCACGCAGAGCACAGTCAACCCGCGCGCCGGCATTCTTTGGCGCCTGAGCAAGAAGGTGAACGTGCGCAGCTCAGTATACCGGGGCTTCCGCGCGCCGACGCTCAATGAGCTCTACAGGCCCTTTCGTGTCGGCAACGTGGAGACGCTGGCCAACGCTGCCCTCACGGAAGAGCACCTGTGGGGTGCCGAAGCCGGCGTGGATTTTCATCCGGCCCGACCGGCGTGGCTGCGCGTGAACGTTTTCTATAACTCGCTGCGGGACCCGGTCGGAAACCAGACACTCTCCGTTTCGGCGACGGGGATTCTGAGACAGCGCCAGAATCTCGGCCGGGCGACAATCCGGGGCGCCGAGACTGATGTGCGGTTTCACCTTGGGCCGGCCTGGCGCCTGAGGGTCGGCTACCTGTTCTCGGATGCCATCGTCGAGGAGACGGGCCTGCGCCTTCCCCAGGTCCCCCGCCACCAGGGTTCGTTCAGCGTTACCTATCTGGGGTGGATCGAAGCCACGCTCGAGGGTCGTGCCTCCAGCAACCAGTACGAAGACGATCTCAATCTGCTGGACCTGGACTCCTACGCGGTCGTAAACCTGGCGCTGCGTCGAAGTCTTCATGCACGCGCGACTCTTTTTCTCGAGGTCGAGAACATTTTTAACGAGGCCTATGCCGTTGGCCGTCTCCCCGTGGAACGGCTCGGAACCCCGCGGCTCGTACGCGGGGGGATCCGGATGCGTTTCCGCTGAACATCTTTGGTTCCGTGCCACCAGCAGCGGTAACGACTCAAACGAGGTTCTGGTCAATACGGGCCTGTAGCCCTCGCCGGCAAGGCTCTATCTAGCCATCATTCCCTGATCAGGGAAGATCTCGAAGGACCTG
>CBEVTG010000253.1:0-3903 GCA_965552745.1 uncultured bacterium | reverse complement strand
TGGCCCGGGGTCAGGAATACTGTCAACTCCCGATGACAGAGCATCACCCAGGCTCTCTCCGCCGGTAGACGGAGGCGGTGGAGTGCCTCCGGGCTGGCCGCCCCCGGAGTCTGGAACTCCTGGAATGACGCTGGCCCGGGAGGAGGAAGCGGGAGCGCCGGGCTCGATTTCGCCCGATGCCTCGAGCTCTTCTACCAGGGCGGCCACCAGTCGCGCCTCCTCGGCGTCGTCGGGGGTCAGGGTGGGGCGGACGTAGGTGGCATAGTAAAGGCTCGCCCCGATGGCGAGCAGGAGGATGGCGAGGGCGGCAGCCCACAGCGCGGTCCGGCCCGGCCGACGGCGGTGCACGGGAGCCGGGGTTGGCTTTGCTGTCCCTGCGGCGGGTGCTGGAGCTTCCTGTGCAGTGGCCTCGGGCTGAGTTTCACTTCCGGCAGCGGGGGGTGTTGCAGGCGGTTTTTCCTTTTCCGGTTTGTCCGAGCGGGTGGTGCCGTTGGGCACGGAAGGCTGGGGGGAAGAAGGCTGGCGCACGGCACGCAGCCAGGAGCGCCGCGCCTTGCTCTCGTTCGCGCGTGGCAGCTCCTCACCATTCTGAAGCTCGCCTTCGACGAAGATCAGCTCGCGCGGCGGCCGGGCTTCGTGGCCCAGGGCGTCGAGAACCGTCAGAGTGTAGAGAGCCTTGCACGCCTGGAAGTCATCCAGGCCGGAGGAGCCGCAGATCTCGCGCACGGTCTTCTTACCATCGATCTGGGCCAGGAGATTGTCGACCACAAAGCCGAAGTCGAGGCCGCGTGCAATTTCGTCAAAGCTGGGCTGCCGGATAGGAATCGCCTCCAGGGTCCCGACCCGCTCGAGCACCAGCTCGCGATCGGTGAGCTGTTGCAGCGCCCTCACGAGCAGGGTGCGGCCGGGCATCTCCAGGTTGACGACTTCCTTGGACAGTGGCATTTCGCGCAGCAGATAGGTGCCCTCGCACCAACCGACCAGATCGGTAAGGATTTCCTCGACCTGGCGCCGGGCACCCCAGAGCAGCTCCGCTGAGGTGATGAACCCGAGCTCAACCAGGACGTTGCCGATCGTGGCACGCTCGGGCTGCTTCGCTTTGGCGTGCGCCAGCTGATCGGCGCTGAGACGCCCGTGCCGGACCAGAAGGTTACCCAGCCGATCTTCCTCCGCGTTGGAGGAGGCACAGGCGAGATCGCCGCTGTTGAAGTAGAGCACCTTGACCACACCCGTCCGCTCCACGCGCAGTGTGCCCGAAAAGCGGCTGCGCATGAGGTCAGCGACCAGCCCCGGCGCAGGAGTGGTCGCGAAGTCACCCTGCGCAGGCATGGACGGTTGCTGGGAGGCGAGTGAAGTGCTTGAGTTCACAGGAATTGCCGCCCTTACTCGATCACGATGCGGGTATTTTATGCAGGCCTGTTGAGGGGTGTCAAGGAACCCCTCGCCCGGTCGTGGCTCACGGCCGACCCGGTCGGTCAGTTGATAATCTGGAAGACCCGCCCCCAGCGGGTCTTGTCGAACATGTGGGTCACCTTCTCGACGACGTGCTTGGCCCAGTTGCCGAAGCCGGTCTCCATGTACTGATTTCGACGTTCCTCGAAGGACCACCAGATCATGAAAGCCCGCCCTTTGACATGTTCGCGGGGCACCAGGCCCCAGCTGCGGCTGTCCCGGCTGCTGTCCCGGTTATCCCCCATGGCAAAATACTTGTCCGGGGGGATTTTCACAGGGCCGCAATAGTCCCGGGATCGGCAAAAATCCTCGGAGGCGACGTGGGATGAGCTGTAGACGTGATCGCTGCGATGTATCTTGTAAGGTTCTTCCAGCGGTTCCCCATTGATAAAGACCTGGCGCTTGAGGATCTCCACCATATCCCCTGGCAGACCAATGATGCGCTTGATGTAGTCCTTCTCCGGCTCATCCGGGAACTTGAACACAACTACGTCGCCCCGCCGCAAGGCCTGAAACGGAAGCAGAGCACGCTCCAGCGAAGTGGGGGAGGGCCCATAGACAAACTTGTTTACCATGATGTAATCGCCGACGAGCAGTGTCTCCTCCATGGATCCGGTCGGAATTTTCGACTGCTGAAACACAAAGGCACGTCCGTAGAGCACGAAGATCACGCAAACCACGATGGTTTCAAAATAATCTCGAAGCGCTCCCTTCGGTGAAGGGCTCATCCGCAGGTGGGTCATCGGCTGTCAGGAATCTCGGAGAGGGCCCAGGCCACAGCCTGATCCGGGTTAGGAGTGCAGCGTGTAACTTCGAGCAGCCGCGGCTCCAAAAAGTTGAGTTCGCGAAGAGTTTTCAGTAGCACCGGCCACGCCTCGCCCATGAGAGAGATCCGTTTGTCGGGAATCTGTCTGGCGCGCAGCAGGGCCCACAGAAGCGTCAGCTCCGAGAGCGTTCCCGAGCGGCCGGGGAGGATTATAAAGGCGTCTCCGTCCTCGATCAACCTGCGGCTGCGGCAGTAAAGGTCCGGCTCGCGTACCTCTTCGACCAGGTAGCTGTTTGCGCAGGGGCGGGAAAACGATTCGACGGTGACGCCGATCACGTGGCCGTCCGCTTCCCGTGCTCCTCGGCTGCTGGCCTCCATGACCCCGCCGTATCCCCCGTTGAGCACCACGCAGCCGGCGCGCGCCAGAAGGGATCCGATCTGACGGGCATCCTCATAGACGGGGTCGTCTGGCCCCGGCTCGCTGCTTCCGAACACTGCAATCGTGCGCTGCTCTTTCCGACCCGGGAGGCTCACCATACTGCAACGTCTCCGCCACGGCGCGGATCCGCCACTCCGAGCACCCGGCCGCTCTCGGCGTCGAGTTCGGCTGCGTTCACCTCGCCGATCCACCGGGGCGATGGTCGCAGCGTGTGCCCGCGTTTTTCGAGGTTGCGGGCCACGTCGGCCGGGATGCCGCGTTTCTCCAGGTCGAGCCGATCCGGTTTCCACTGGTGGTGGATGCGGGGCGCGTCGATTGCTTCGCGCAAGGGCAAACCGAACACGGTGCGGTTGAGAATAACTTGCAGCACGGCGTTGGTAATTCGAGAGCCGCCCGGTGAGCCGAGCACGAGCAAGGTCTTTTCATCGCGTAACACCAGCGTAGGCGTCATGGAGGAAAGCATGCGCTTCCCCGGCTCAACTTCGTTTGCCTCCCGGCCGATGAGTCCGTACGCATTCGGAGCTTCCGGGCCCAGGCTGAAATCGTCCATTTCATTATTGAGAAGAATGCCGGTGCCCGGGATCATGATTCCGGAACCGTAAAACCAGTTGAGCGTGGTGGTGACGGACACCGCGTTGCCTTCAGCATCCAGAACCGAGTAATGGGTTGTGTGCGGGCCTTCCGCCAGCGCCGCGATGCCGGGTCCGATCCGGGAGGAAGGCGTGGCCCGCTCGAGGCTGACATCCGCCCAGCGTTCACTAGCGTAAGCTGGATCAATGAGACGCTGGATGGGAACTTTGAAAAAATCTGGATCGCCGAGGTGCTCGGAACGGTCGGCAAAGGCACGTCGCATTGCTTCCGCCATCAGGTGGATCGACTCTGAAGAGTTGTGGCCGTACTGCTCCAGCTGCGCGCTCTCGAGCATGTTGAGCATCATCAGTATCATCGCACCGCCGGCACTCGGTGGCGGAGAGGTGACGATCTCGAGGTCGCGGAACTTTCCCTTCAGGGGTTTGCGCTCGGCGGCGGCATATTCGGCAAGATCTTGCTCATCCATGATTCCGCCGAGTTCCTTCAGCCCGCCCGCCAGACGAGAGGCGAACTCGCCCTTATAAAAGGCGTCGGGTCCTGTGCGTCCGATCGATTCCAGGATGTCGGCGAGATCAGGCTGCCGCAGAAGGTCTCCTTCCTGAAGCGGTCTGCCGTCGTGGCCGAACGTTTTCGAGGCACCTTTGTCCTTGTTGAG
>CBEVTG010000252.1:0-3903 GCA_965552745.1 uncultured bacterium | reverse complement strand
CGGTTCCTTCCTTGGCGCTGGCCAGGATGATCGAATCGGGATCGACCCCCAGCAGTCCGACGATCTGTTCACGCACTCTCTCCGGTTCCGCACCCGGCAGATCGATCTTGTTGATGATCGGAACGATCTCCAGATTGTGCTCGAGCGCCAGATAGGTGTTGGCCAGCGTTTGCGCTTCGATGCCCTGGCTGGCGTCCACTACCAGCAGCGCTCCCTCACAGGCCGCCAGGGACCGGCTGACCTCGTACGAAAAGTCGACGTGGCCCGGCGTGTCGATCAGGTTGAGCTGGTATTCGGTTCCGTCCGGGGATCGATGCGGCAGCCGCACGGCGTGCGCCTTGATGGTGATGCCGCGCTCGCGCTCGAGAGGCATGTCGTCGAGAACCTGAGCCTCCATCTCGCGAGCGCTGAGCGCCCCAGTGCGCTCGAGCAGGCGATCGGCGAGCGTCGATTTGCCGTGATCGATGTGCGCAATGATCGAGAAGTTGCGGATGTGTGCGAGATCCATTGTTCAGAGCTCGAGATCGGGATCAGCGGTGAGATCGAGATCGGCTGTTTCACCGCGCCGGAGGTGCAGCCACCCCGCCGCGGCGATCATGGCGGCATTATCGGTCGACAGGGACGGCGGTGGAAAGTGCGCCAGGAGGCCCCGCGTTGAGGCTTCAACCGCGAAGCGTTCCCGCAGCTCGCGGTTACAGGCGACGCCTCCTGACACGCAGACGGCAAGAGCCCCGATCTCATCGGCCGCCCGAAACGTGCGCTCGATGAGCGCCGCTACCACGGCGTGCTGGAACGAGGCGCACAGGTCCCGGACGATCTGGGATGGTTCCTCGGGCCCGGCCGTGGGGGTCTCCGCTTCCAGTTTCTCCTTCTGAATGAAGCGGGCAGCCGAGCTCTTGAGACCGCTGAACGAAAAGTCGAGGCTGCCGTCGCTCATCTTGACAGCAGGGAACGGCACGGCTCCGGGATTCCCCTCGGCGGCGATGTGATCGATCACCGGCCCTCCCGGATAACCCAGGCCAAGCAGCTTGGCGACCTTGTCGAACGCCTCACCGGCCGCATCGTCGCGCGTTCGAGCCAGCCTGTGGTACCCGCCTTCCCGGCCCAGTTCATAGAGGGAGGTGTGTCCCCCGGAAACGACAAGCGACACGGCCGGCAGCCGGATATCCGGATCGACGAGGAAGTTGGAACGGATGTGTCCCTCCAGGTGGTTGACCCCGACCAGAGGCAGACGGCGGGCGTAAGCGATCGCCTTGGCAACCGACACGCCCACCAGAAGCGACCCCACCAGTCCAGGTCCCTGCGTGACCGACACTGCGGCGATGTCGCTCCAGTCTGCCGAGGCTTTTGCCAGCGCCTCCTCGACGACCGGTCCGATCGACAGGATGTGGTGACGCGAGGCCAGCTCGGGCACCACGCCGCCGTAAGGACGGTGCACGCTGATCTGGGAGGAAACGACGTTCGAGCAGATCTGCGAACCGCCCTCCAGCACTGCGGCGGAGGTGTCGTCGCACGATGTCTCGATGCCGAGGATGCGGGCGCTGTCAGGAATCATGTTAGAAGAAGTGTGGCGAGCGTCTGTTAGTTCAGTGCTTTGTCCGTCGCGCAGTCCGTGTGGCACGCACCGATGCAGCCCGCCTGCGGCGCGGAGTCTTTTTCATCTTTGACGCCGGGCGTGTGCGCCCGCGGGTGATCTCTGCGCGGCGGAACAAGCTTGCCAATGAGCGCCGGTAGGGTTGCCGCACCACGCCAGCCTCGGTGATGATGGCCGTCACCAGCCGCGCCGGCGTGACGTCGAACGCGGGGTGTTCAGCGTCGACTCCGGCTGGAGCGATGCGCTTGCCTCCCAGCGAAGTGACTTCTCGCGAGCTTCGTTGCTCGATCGGAATGTCTGCACCGGTGCGCGTGCCGAGATCGATTGTCGAGAGAGGCGCCGCCACGTAAAACGGCACGCCGTTCTCGCGGGCCAGCACCGCCACCGAATAGGTTCCGATCTTGTTTGCCACGTCACCGTTGGCGGCGATGCGGTCGGCACCGACGACAACCAGGTTGATGTCACCTTGCTTCAGGAAGTGCCCCGCCATGTTGTCGGTGATCAAGCGTACCGGGATTCGATCACGCTTGAGCTCCCAGGCGGTCAGACGCGCTCCCTGAAGGAACGGGCGTGTCTCGTCAGCCAGAACGGTTACCCGCTTTCCGGCTTCGTGGGCCGCGCGCACCACACCCAGCGCCGTACCGTAGCCGGCCGTGGCCAGAGCCCCGGCGTTGCAATGGGTCAGAACCGTGGCCGTGCGCGGCACCAGCGCGGCTCCATGCGCGCCCATTCTGCGGTTGGCGGCCACATCCTCATCTCGGATACGCCCGGCCTCGCGGTGCAGGCGCCTGACCAGCTCAGCAGCACTGCCATCCGAGGAAACGACGACCTGGTGCATGCGATCGATAGCCCAGAACAGATTGACCGCTGTGGGTCGGGTGGCGCGAAAGCGGCGACAGAGGCGTTCGAAGCCGCGGCGGAATGCGGGCATGTTCTTCGACGGAAGCCGTTTTGCTCCGAGCACGAGTCCCATGGCAGCCGCCACACCAATGGCGGGTGCGCCGCGTACCACCATGCGTTCGATGGCGCGCGCCACATTCTCTGCGCTGCGGCAGCGCAGGTAGCGCTCCCTGGCGGGGAGCAGCCTCTGGTCCAGCAGGACGACGCCGTCCCGCGACCAATTTACGGTGCGGATCGAGGAACCTTTCAAGCGATTCTCTCCGGAGAAAACCGTCCGAGTGGACCTCTATCGTATCGGAGGCACGCATGCGCCGCAAGGCGGACGGCGCTGAATTGACTTGCCATAAACGGTGTGCAACACTCGCGAGCAGTGCCCCATCTTCTTCAGATACAGGGACTTCGGACAAACTTTGAGAGCGGGATCGGGGTTGCCAGGGCGGTCGACGGCGTCGATCTGACGATTGACGAAGGCCAGACGCTCGGCCTGGTGGGAGAATCAGGGTGCGGGAAGAGCGTGCTGGCGCTGTCGATCCTGCGGCTGATCTACCCGCCCGGGCGTATCGGCGGCGGGAGCGTTCTGTTCGAGGGACGAGATCTACTGAAGCTTCCAGAGCGGCACATGCGTTCCGTGCGCGGCAACCGGATCGGGCTCATCTTCCAGGAACCGGCCAGCGCCCTCAACCCCGTCCTCAGCGTCGGCTTCCAGGTGGCCGAGGCGCTCATGATCCACCGTCGCCTCACGCGCCGCGAGGCAATGCAGAGGGCGATCGAGCTTTTCCGGGTCGTGTCGATCCCCGAACCCGAGAGGCGCGTGCGAGAGTACGCCCACCAGCTCAGCGGCGGACTGCAGCAGCGGGTGATGATCGCCATCGCGCTCGCCTGCTCACCGTCCCTGCTGATCGCCGACGAGCCGACCACTGCGCTGGATGTCACGATCCAGGCGCAGATCCTCGATCTCCTGCGCCGCCTGCGCGAGGAGTACCACCTGGCTCTGCTTCTCATCAGCCATGATCTGGGCGTGATCGCCGAGATGGCCGATCGTGTGGCGGTCATGTACGCGGGAAAGATCGTCGAGGAGGCCTCGGTGCGCGAACTGTTCCGTTCCCCGCGGCACCCGTACACCTCGGGGCTGCTGAAATCGATCCCGGCCCGGGAGGACACCGGCAAGAGGCCGCGGCGTCTGCACACCATCCAGGGAAGCGTGCCCGATCTCACACAGCTTCCGCCGGGCTGCGCTTTTCATCCCCGCTGCCCGGACCTGATGGATCACTGCCGCACCCGCGAGCCGTCCCTCGACAATGGACCCGGAGGAACACGGGTTGCCTGCTTCAAGTATGAGTGACGTTCGATGAGCCAGGACCCAGCCAAAGCTGGGGCCGCGTCGGCAGGGGGGGCTTCCGGAGACGGAA
>CBEVTG010000251.1:0-3923 GCA_965552745.1 uncultured bacterium | reverse complement strand
GGGTCCGGACGGCCGCCTGGCCCGCAGCCTGCCACACTTCGAGCACCGCCCCGGCCAGTGCGAGATGGCGGCCGCCATCCTCGACGCCCTGAAAAAATCCCATCACCTGGTGGTCGAGGCCGGGACGGGAACCGGTAAGACGCTGGCGTACCTGCTCCCGGCCATCCTCTGCGGCGAACGCGTCATCATCTCCACGGCCACCAAGACGCTCCAGGATCAGCTCTTCACGCGCGACATTCCCCTCATGCGGGATCGGCTGGATCTCGAGGTGACCGCCTGCACGCTCAAGGGACGCGACAACTATCTGTGCAAGCTGAGATCCAGAGAGTTTGCGGCCCAGCGCCATCTCTCGCGGGACGTCGCGGCGACAATGCGCCTCATCCTCGACTGGGAGCGCCAGACTTCGACAGGCGACAGGGGAGAGATCGCCGAACTGCCGGAGGAGCTGGGCTTCTGGCCGCAGATCAGCGCCAAGGCAGACACCTGTCTCGGGTCGAACTGCCCCGATTTCCAGCCCTGCTTCCTGACCGAGGCGCGCACTCGCGCCCTCGGCTCGCAGATCGTCATCGTCAACCATCATTTGTATTTCGCCGACCTCACCCTGCGCGAGCACGCTTTCGGCCAGATCCTTCCGGATCATCGATTCGTGATCTTTGACGAGGCACACCAGCTGGAAGAGATCGCTCAGCAATATTTCACCCGGGCGGTGAGCAGCTTTCGTGTCCGGGAGCTTTACGGTGATGTGGATCGGTTCTGCGAGACACGACCGAACCTGCAAAACCGCTCCGTCATCCTCTCGCAAAACCTTTCGGCCAGCAGCCGGGAATTTTTTGAGCGCTTCCGGCTGCAGGCGGGCCGTTTCCGGCTGGCGGCTCCGCGGCGCACGGCTATCGATCCGGACGAGATGCGCGGCTCAGCGGATCAACCCCAGCCGCAGGCACGCGTGACGTGTGATCCGGAGTGGGCGGATGAATTCCTCTCCGATATCCGGGAACTTCAGGCGCGTCTTGGTGTGCTGGCTCCGGGAGACGAGGCAGCCGAGGGGCTCGCCAGCCGCGCCGGAGTGATTGCCTCCGATCTGGAGTTCGTCATCCGGGGCGAGGATCCGGCCTTTGTCTACTGGGGCGAGAACCGAACGGGCGGGACTTTTCTTCGCGCGACCCGTGCCGATGTTTCAGAACCGCTGCGCGAGATGCTCTTTGAGCGCCGTGATAGCGTCATCCTGACATCCGCGACACTTTCTATCGACGGATCGTTCCGCTTTGTGCGCGAACGGCTCGGAGTAGAGACGGCCGAGGAACAGGCGATTGCTTCCCCCTTTGATTACCCCTCCCAGGCGATCCTTTACGCGCCCCGTGACCTGCCTGAGCCCCGGCGTCCCGGTCACATGGATAGGATGGAGTCGGAGATCCGAAGGCTTCTGCAGATTACCCGAGGGCGCGCCTTCTTGCTGTTCACCTCCTATGCCGCCCTCGATGAGATGCGCTCACGTCTGTCTCGCGATGTCGATTTTCCACTGCTTTGCCAGGGTGACGAACCCAAGAACCTCCTGCTCGACCGCTTCCGGCTGACCCCGAGCGCCGTGCTGCTGGGTACGATCTCATTTTGGCAGGGAGTGGACGTTCCGGGCGAGGCACTGAGCCTCGTGGTGATCGACAAGCTACCGTTCGAGGTACCCACCGATCCGCTGGTTGAGGCACGCCTGGAGCGTGTCCGTGCTCTGCGGAAGAGTCCGTTCCGCGACTATCAGCTTCCCGCCGCTGTCATCATGCTCAAGCAGGGCCTCGGGCGACTCATCCGCTCACGCACCGACCGCGGCGTGCTCGCCGTTCTCGATTCGAGGCTGAGCACGAGAAGCTACGGACGGGTATTTCTCTCGTCGCTGCCGGAGTTTCAGGTGACGGATCGGGCCGATGTGGTGGAGTCGTTCTTCCGGAGTATGCCACCCACCGCCGGCGGATCAGGGCTGGATCGGCCCGGTGCCTAGATCTCGCCCTGCGCGGAGGCTTCGGGCTCGGCGGCTCGCAGGCCGAATGAGCGGGCGAACCGCGCGATGCACCCATGGATGTCCTCCAGGATCAGATAACCGGTCGGAACGATCAGCAGGCTGATGGCGGTGGCAAAGACGACGCCAAACGCGAGAGAGGTCGCCATCGGAATGATGAACTTGGCCTGCATGCTGCGCTCCAGGAGCATCGGGGTAAGGCCGGCAAACGTGGTGAGCGACGTGAGGATGATCGGCCGGAAACGCCCGATTCCCGCGTCGATGACGGCTTCCCGCAGAGAGCTTCCCGCGTTTCGCTTCCGGTTGATGAAATCAACCAGGACGAGGTTGTCGTTGACCACGACGCCGGAGAGCGCCACGATGCCGAACGTGGACATGATCGTCAGGTCCATGCCCATGAGCATGTGGCCCCAGATCGCCCCCACGATCCCGAACGGCACGGCCGACATGACGATGAAAGGCTGTGTGTACGAGCGGAACGGTATCGCCAGGATCGCGTAGATGATGAACAACGCGAAGAAGAAGCCGCTGAGCAGGCTCCCCATGATGTCCCGCTGCTCCCGGCGCTGGCCTTCGAGCGAGTAGCCCAGGGTGGTGTACCTCGCCACCAGGCTCGGCAGAAATGCTCGCTGCAAGTCACCGAGGATCTCGCTCGCGTTTCCCCTGGCCGAATCCACGTCGGCCGTGACATTGATCGTCCTCTGTCGATCCACACGCTTGATCGAGGCGTAGCCGCGCCCGAGTGACGCCTCACCCACCGCCGAGAACGGAACCTCGTGGCCGTCCGGGGTCCGTACGCGCATGCTTTCAAGATCTCCGAGTGAGGTACGCCGGCGCTTCGGGTAGCGCACCATCACCTTGATATCGTCCCGACCACGCTGGATGCGCTGAGCCTCTTCTCCGTAGAAACCCTGGCGGACCTGGCGGGCAAGAGCCTGGAGCGTGAGGCCCAGGTTTTGCGCATCCGGCTTGATGTCCAGCTTGATCTCGCGCTTGCCGGCCAGGAACGAGTCGGAGATGGCAAAAGTCCCGGCATAACCTGCCAGCTCCGCCTTCAGCTCATCCGCTGCCTGCCGCAGGGTGTCGAGGTTCGTTCCGGTGAGCTGGACGTTGATGGCATCCCCCGGTGTGAACAGCGAGGCGTTGAACGTGAGCTCGGTTGCGTCCGGGATCGGCCCCGTGATCTCCCGCCAGCGGTTCACAAGCTCGGTGCTGGTGACGCTCCGGCTCTCCGCGGGCGTAAGCTCCACCATGACCTCGCCTCGGTGCCCGCCGGAGAAGCTTCCGCCCTCCCCGCCGCCGTTGCGGCTCTGCACGCTGCGGTACGGCTGTCCGCCGACCGCGGACACCATGTGGCGGAACGCGCCACCCCCGCCGCCCTCCGGGGAATTCATGAGATCGCTCTGAAGTGCCCGAGCGCTCTCCTCGATATGCTGAATCGCCGCCTTCGTGACCTCGGCCGGGGTCCCCTGCGGCAGCGTGAGGGCCGCCGCCATGCGGTCATCCTCAACGGGTGGAAAGAATGTGAAGCGGATCCAGCCGGCTCTGACCACTCCTCCGGTCACCAGCAGGGTCGCAATGGCAATGGCCACGGTCAGGTAGCGCCACTCGAGCGCCCGGCTCAGCAACCTGCCATAGACGTCCGTGGAGAACCTTTCGACAAAAGCGGCGATACGGTTCTGGAACCCGACCCAGACACGGGTGAAGGCGGTTCGCGCCGCGTCGTGGCCTCCTCTGGGAAGGTGCGACAGGTGCCGGGGCAGAACGAGGAGAGATTCCACGAGCGAGAATACCAGGCAGGGGATGACGATCAGCGGGATCATCGCCATGACCTTGCCGAGCGTCCCCTCCACGCTCAGCATGGGCACGAAAAAGACGATGGTGGTGAGGACCGCAAAGATGACCGGAACCATGACTT
>CBEVTG010000250.1:0-3926 GCA_965552745.1 uncultured bacterium | reverse complement strand
AACAAAATCGGTCGCGAGGGAGCCTTCCCCGTCCGATACACGGAAGCCGTGGCGCTCGAGCTCTTTGCGAAGCAGCGCCGCTGATTGAAACTCCTGGAACGCCGGCTCGGCCAGGTCCCAGATCTGGTCCGCGAGCGAGCGTATCTCTTCCTGATGATCGTCCACCCAGCTCAGCGCCATCTGGCGCGCATCGGACTCGTCGGTTAGCCCGGCCGGGGTGAAAACGAGCAGCAGCCCGAGCGCCACGAGCGCGCTTCGTGCAGCATGATGCCCCCCTGACGCCATCATCACTATCCTTTCCGCATACGGATCTCGGTGCCTCCACGGTCGAAGCGCACCTCGTCCATCAATTCGTTAATCAGAAAGATCCCCCGGCCGTGCGAAGAATAGACTTGCTCGCCCCTGATTGGGCTGGGGATGGACGCGGGATCAAATCCCGGCCCAGGGTCGCGCACCACGATGAGCATGCCGCGCGATTCGTCACAGCAGACACCAAACTGGATACTCCGAGTCGGGTCCTCCTTGCAACCGTGTACGATGGCGTTCGCCAGAGCCTCGCGGAGGGATGTCTCAACTTCGAACTCTTTACCCGCAGCACAACCCATCTGCCGTACCAGCCCCATCACGTTCTTCACAACAGGAGCAATCGCCTTCACGTCAGCCGGCAGTGTCGTCTCCAGCCTCAAGATCAGTTTGTCACTATCAAACTCGGCGAAGTCAGGTGGCTCACCATTCGTGATGTCGCTCATTCCGTTCTCCTATGGTGTTTCTTTCGCCAAGTGCGGCGTCAAATTGTTCCCACGTGAAGGATGCTGCCAGGTTCTTTGACGGGAGCCCCCTCTGTCCTTTCGAGCAGGCGAATGTAGACCATGGCTCCGACGAACATGTTGAAGACGGCCAGGAAGTTCAGGAGCAGGGCCGATACGATACGCATGAGCACAAAAGCGGGGGTACCGGAGCCGGCGGCAGAAAAGAGCTCGGACCCTTCCGTGCTAACGGCCAGAGCAATCTGGGGCAGCAGGCTGAACAGGATCAACAGGATATAGATCCCCAGCAGCGCCAGCTTGGTGTTCTTCGTCATCTTGCCGCTCCAGGTGAGCGATGCGAACACTCCCGCTTTCCCGTCCAGGATGAGAAGGTACGCCTGCGACCAGAGCAGGGCGAGATAAATGCCCGGCACCAGAAAAAACATCATCCCCAGCCCGACGGGTATGAAAACCACCAGAAAGAGGCCGATGATCCGCAAGAAGTCGCCCGCCGGCGTGGCCAGCCTTCCGTACCGAATCGGCTCCCGGCGCACGGCATCGATCGCTACCCGCGTCATGCCGAGGCCGAGCCAGGCGAGCCCGAGGCCCAGAAAGGCCATCAACAGACCCGTCAGGGGCTCCACATCCTCGGGTTCAGAGAAGGAGGTAAAGCCCTGGCTTGCTAGGATCCATTGCACGATCACCACGATCGCGACGTAGACGAGAACCACGCGGATATTGTCAACGAACCTCTCCAACGCATCCTGAATCGTCTGCCAGACCGGCAGGGGTAGCGCCATGTTGACCTCCAACGATTACGAGCTGTTTCTCGCGCCCGACAGCGCCGTCGCGACACCGAGGCCGATCAGAGCATCGCCAGAATTGTGCCTGACCAGGAGTCCCGGTTGCAAGACATGCAGAGGCGAGGCTCCGGGGGCGGGGCCGGACTAGGATCCCCCGAAAGTGTCGCAGTGGTCACCGCGCCAATCGATCTCGTCGAGGAAGCCACCGAGAATCTTTGCGAGCTCCTGCGGATTTTCGAGAGTCGGTGTGTGCCCGGCGGCCGGGATATCCATGATCACCGAGACAGGAATGAGCCTGTCGAGGGTGTTGACCCGGCGATGAAGGTCGGGGTGATCGAGTTTTCCCACGAGCAGCTGCACGGGCACCTTTATACCACTCAGCCGCTCGATGAGCGGAACGGACGGCGCCTCGATCAGCGCTGGATCGATGGACAGCATCTTTTGGAAATTGTTCCGGATGAGATCTTCCGCCCTTCGGCGCCCCGCCGGGTTGTTCGGCGCCGGAACGAAGTGAGGATCCGACAGCGCGATCTGCAGGAAAGCATCGACACTCTCGGAGATGGCGATCCCGAAGCGTTCCACGCGCTCCTGCATCTCCGTTGAGAACTCCCAGCCCGGCACGAACGGTGAGATGGCAACCGCCGCGCGCACTCGATCCGGGCTCGCTAGAGCGAACTCCAGCGCCAGGCCTCCCGCCGAGGAGTTGCCGATCACGACCACCCGCGAGAGGTCGAGCTCATCGAGAAGCCCGAGGAGATCCCCTTCCTCGGAGAAGAGCGTCTGTGGCACATCGGACTGCCCGATCGCCGCGGGATCGTAGCGCAGGACCCTGAACGAGCCCTCGAGCGCGTCCATGACCTCCGACCACTGGCGCGAGTCCATGGCACTGCCGCCGCCGATGAAGAGAACGGGACAGCCGCTGCCCCGGGTCTCGTAGAACAGCCGCCGGTCTCCGATGCTGGCGTACCCCTCATGGGGCTCATCCGATACGCCGCAGCCGGCGGCGACGACCGCCAGCGCCAGGCTCAGGATCCAGGGAGCTCTTCTCATGCAGGACTGAATTGTAGTTTAATGGTTACTTATTCCCTAGGTGAGACAAACCAGCGGATCGGGGCGGGGGCCCCGGGAGGATCTGCCATGCTCAACGATACAGAGAAGCGCGTCCTGGACCTGATCGAGCGCGAACGGGAACATTTCATCCAGTATCTTTCAAAGCTCATCAGCTTCAGAACCGTCACTCCCGCCGAAGGCACCCGGGCGGAGGGAGATGACTACCGCAACCTGCAGGCGCTGGTCGCCGGCACCCTGAAGGAGATGAGCTTCGGCATCGAGCAGTGGGAGGCGGACTCAAAGGAGATCGAGCCGTTTCCGGGCTCGGGAGCGAGCAAAGATCGCGATCTCGGCAACGAGCCGATCGTGGTGGGCACCCGCAAGGGCACCGGCAAGGGACGCTCGCTCATATTGAACGGTCATTATGACGTGGTCTCTCCCGGTCTGCGCGAGAACTGGACCGACGATCCGTTCAAAGCCGTGATCCGAGACGGGCGGCTCTACGGCCGCGGATCCAACGACATGAAGGGCGGCATCGCGGCCATGATCCAGGCCGTGCGCTTTATCGACGAGGCGGGCGTGAAGCTGGGCGGAGACCTCACGGTGCAAACGGTGCCGGACGAGGAAATGACCTGTATGGGCACGCTCGCCTGCTGCCAGCGCGGTTACAAGGCGGATGCGGCCATCGTACCTGAGCCCACTGACATGAAGGTGCTGGTGGCGATGCGCGGAAACTCGGCCGGCAAGGTGAGCGTCTTCGGTCGGGCCGGGCACGCCGAGATGACGCAACCCCACTGGAGAGAGGGAGGCGCGGTCAACGCGATCTCGAAAGCCATGAAGATCGCCCAGGGCATCGAAGATCTCGCGGAAGAGTGGCGGACGGATCCGGACAGGGAGCACAGGTTCCTCGACCCGGACACCATCGTTCCCACCGTCATCCGGGGAGGTGAGTGGGAGGTCACCTACCCGGAGAGGGTCGACATTTCGTTCGACTGCGTGATGGTCCCGAGCTCAAAAAACATCCATCAGGAGATCCGGCAGAAGATTCAGAGCGTCGCCGACTCCGATCCCTGGATGCGGGAGCACCCCCCGAAGGTGCAGTTCTCCCAATGGTGCTACGGCGCGGAGGTGGGCGAGGACGAGCCGATCGTGCAGACCGGGGTGGAGGCCCTGAAGGATCTGGGCCGCGAGGGAGCCCTGGCAGGCTTCGGGAGTCTGACTGACGCCATCCACCTGATCAACTATTCCAAGATTCCGACCATCTCGATCGGTCCCAGCCTCAAGACGGCGCACATGGCGGACGAGTTCGTGAGCGTCGAGGAGCTGA
>CBEVTG010000249.1:0-3944 GCA_965552745.1 uncultured bacterium | reverse complement strand
CATGAACCTGACGGTCGAGGTCCCGGCAGGGATGTTCGAGAGCAGTATCATGATCTTCGAGACGTCGACCCTGGGAGCAAGCGACAGGAGCATTAAAATCTATGCTCCGGGCATTGGTCTGATCGTCGATGACGCCGTGCGGCTCGTTGAATACGACGTGGCGCCCTGAGAGGGCGAGCTCATCTGCTCCCCCCTGCCCCCCTCTTCCGGCCCCCGCCCGAGCCGACGGATGTCCGGAAGAGGGGGGAGTTCGTTGACTCCCCCGGAATGAGTCGACCATACTCCCCTCATGGAAGCAGGGCTACATCGCCTGCTGATCCCTCCTTGAAACTCCTCGAGTTCGCGGTACATTTTCGATATACAACTCGGAAAATCTGGCAGTTTTCGGTGATCAGTCCTTTGCGCCTGACCCTCTATTTCCTGTCGCTCCTCAGCGTCACGGTGCCGACCGGCATCGTAGAGTGTCTCGCCGCCGAGTGCGTGCAGATCAAGTACCAGGGACTCTCGTTGATCGCTGCGCTCGAGAACCTGAGAGCCTGCGGACTGAATCTGATTTACAGCAGCGATCGGGTTCGCCCCGACATGATGATCCTGACGGAGCCTACCGGAGGCTCCCCCCTTCTAGTTTTAAGGGAATTGCTTGCCGCGCACGGCCTTGAAGCCATCAATGGGCCGGGGGGCCGGCTGCTGATCGTCGACATTGCCGGGGCGGCCGTGATGACAGGAACGATCAAGGGCCGGCTCACATCCGAACCGAACCGTCTGCCCGTGCCACACGCACACCTGCGTCTCGCCGGACTGAGCAAGGAAGCAACGACGTCGAGGGAAGGCTCGTTCCGATTCGATGGAGTTCCCGAGGGCGCGTACACCCTCGAGCTGTTCCACGGCGAAACGCTGCTGGAGCAGCTCGATACCATCGAAGTAGAGGCGAACAAGAGCACGGAGGTCGATATAGAAACGTCATCGAAGCTCTTCTATATCGAGGAGCTGATCGTCACTCCCAATCGCTACGAGATGGGACAGGATCAACCTGCACCGAAAGAATCCTTATCGAGCAATGCACTGCTGGAGATTCCCAGTGTCGGCGGTGATCTCAATCGCTCCGTCTCACACCTGCCCGGGCTGGCCAATGGGGATCGCTCGGCTCAGTTCAGCATACGGGGCGGCGCCGCCGATGAAGTTCTGTTCGTCCTGGATGGTATGGAGATTCTTGACCCCTTCCACCTCAAAGCATTCCAGAACTTCTCGGGTATCGTCGACCCTCGTGCAATCGGAAGAGCGGACGTACTGACCGGTGGCTTCCCTGCGGAGTACGGAGACAGGATGAGCGGGGTGGTTGATCTTTCATCGAGTCCTGTCTCCGGTGACGGCCAGACGATCCTGGGCATAAACGCCATCAACGCTCATCTGCTGTCCAAAGGCCGGTTTGCCAACGGAGACGGCCAATGGCTGTTCTCGGCACGCGCCTGGTACCCGGACTCACTGAACGATGTGATCGAGCCCAATGAGGAGGACATCGGGCCGAAGTACTCCGACTTCATGGCGAGAGCTCAGCTCCGGGTTGGAGATTCCACGACCCTCAGCGGCAACTTTCTGATGGGGCATGACAAGGCCGATTATGAGTTTAAGCAAGATGGAGAAGTTGACGAACGGGTGCGCGTACGTTCGGATTCGAAGTATGCGTGGGTCGGTCTGGATTCCGCATGGACCTCCCGGCTATTCTCCAGAACGCTTTTCTCCGTTGGGCAGATCGACGCCGAGCGCGAAGGTGCTACTGAACCTGTAGAAGAAACACCCACTCGTGTGCGGGACGAACGACTCTTCGATGTTTACGGATTTAAACAAGATTGGGGTTACCGCGCATCGGAGTCGGCTTTCTTCAAATTCGGGGTTGAGGCAAAACACCTGAAAGGAAGATACGACTACTTCGTGGAGGCGCCGCCTGACACCACACCTCTCGAGCCGGACTCAGCGTCGCCAGGAGTTGCGCGTGAACTCTTTGTCGATCCCACCGGTGACGAGCTCGGGGCCTTCCTGTCCGGGCGGTTCAGGATCTCCGCGCCCCTCACGGTCGAGCTCGGAGTCCGCTGGGACCGGCAGAGCCACACTTCGGAGGATCAAACCAGCCCGCGCATCAACGTTCTCTACAATATCGGGGATCGCAGCGCGATTCGATTCGGCTGGGGCCGATTCTATCAATCCCAGGGCATCAACGAGCTCCAGGTAGAGGACGGAGTCAGCTCTTTTCACCCGGCCCAGCTCTCCGAGCACCGTATCATCAGCTTCGAGCACAACTTCATGAACGGCCTTCACGTCAAGCTGAACGCCTACTCAAAAGAAATCTCCGACCCGCGTCCACGCTACGAGAATCTATTCGATCCCTTCGAGCTGTTTCCGGAAGCTTCGGGCGATCGCGTGATGATCACTCCCGATTCTGCCGAAGCTTCGGGGATCGAGCTTTTCCTGAAATCAAGGCCAGGCACCAGGTTCAACTGGTGGGCCAATTACGCTCTTGCCTCGGTGGAGGATGAGATTGACGGGGAGCTGGTGCCCAGGAGCTGGGATCAGAGACATGCTTTTAATTTCGGAATGAATCTCAGGCTGACACCCAAGTGGACCGTCGATCTTGCCGGCATCTATCACACTGGCTGGCCGACCACGGCCGTCGGGGCTGAGGTTGTGGAGGACGAGGATGGACTCCTGACGGCTGAGCCTTTTCTCGGTCCCCGTAATGCAGAACGTTTTTCCGATTACCACCGCCTTGACGTCAAGGTGAGCCGCCATGTCCCTCTCAATCGAGGCAGGCTCACGTTCTACCTCGAGGTTCTGAACGTGTACAATCAGTTGAATCCCTGCTGCGTGGATGACGTCGATGCTGTGCTGGGCCCGGACGGTAGCGTGGAGATCACCCGGGATGAGGACTACTGGCTCGAGCGACTCCCCACGTTCGGAATCGTCTGGGAGATTCGCCACTGAGCCCGGCTCAATGAAGCCAGAGATCAGGTAGAAAGCTTCCCGCGCAGCTCCTCGATCCGCTTCTCAACCTTCTTCTTCTTTTCCATCAGCCTGGAAACGGCCGCCGTAGTGTCCATTCCCGTCATCCCGGATGCGCGGCTCTCCTGGCCGATCTGCTTATCGATCGACTTGAGCTCCGCTTCGAGATCTCTCAGCTCCTGCTCCTCTGCTGTCAGCTCAACGGGGAGCACCGAGATCTTCCCCGTGTTCATGTAATTGACCCCTACCCAGACACCCAGAGCCAGGACAACCAGGAAAATCAGCTTCTTCATGACGGCATCCTCCCTCTATTGTGTTGATACTGCCAAATACCTTCTCAGACTTGAATTGAAGAGAGTATCGCGTGCCATGGAGCGACTCAGGTACCTGCGATCTGGATCATCAATAGTTTAGGAGGGGGGAGAGTGTCAAGACGGAGTACAATGTAGTCCTCCGAGCGGCCAGAGAAAGGTACACACCATGTCACAGTCAGACACCCAGCCGTGCCCATTGCGAGCGGCGATCGTGGGGGCCGGCCCAAGCGGATTCTATACTGCCGAGCACCTACTCAAACAGTGGGGAGACCGGGTCGAGGTTGACCTTTTCGACCGCCTTCCGACCCCGTTCGGGCTGGTGCGCGGCGGAGTCGCCCCGGATCATCAGAAGATCAAGAATGTCACCAAGGTATACGACCGAATCGCCGCCAAGCCGAACGTGCGCTTTTTCGGCAACGTCGAACTGGGCACCCACCTGACAATCGATGATCTCAGGAGCTGCTACCATCAGATCGTGCTCACCACCGGGGCGCAAACGGACCGCAACCTGGGCATCCCGGGTGAGGATCTCCAGGGTAGCCACGCTGCCACTGAGTTTGTCGCCTGGTACAACGGCCATCCCGATTATCGCGAGCGCAAGTTCGATCTTTCGGGACGGCGGGCGGCCGTCATCGG
>CBEVTG010000248.1:0-3955 GCA_965552745.1 uncultured bacterium | reverse complement strand
CGCGACCCCAGCGTAGCCAATCGCGGCCTCCGACAGGCCGCGGAAGCCACCGAGGTAGCGATAGAAAGCCTCGTAGTCTACACGTAAGCCCTCCTGGCCGGCCCGAGCCTCGTCGATGTTGGCCTCCATGCGGGCCAGTCCCGCGGTGAGTCGCTCACTCATGTCCGCGTCCGGATCCAACGCCGCGGACGGATCGACGGCCCAGAGCCGGAACTGCTGCTGGGCCAGCAGGCGCCAGTTCCGCAGATCTTCGACGACCTGCTCCAGGCGCGGGTCCGGCCGCAGGTGCTGCCGCGCGTCCACCAGCTCCTTGATCCGCAGGGTGAGGGAGAGCAGGTTCGTGACGAGGGCCCGAACGTGCTCGGGTGTGGTCCCAGGAAGCAGCCGGTAGTCGATGCGTTCGGACCAGGCCGCCAGCTTCACCGGCAGCTCCAGCAGATCGTTTCGATACCAGACGCTTCTCCAGCGCCCCACGAAGCCCTTCCCCCAGTCCCGTTCCGGGGCCAGGCGCGACATCAGGATCTCGGCGTGGCGGAAGAAGCGCGATAGCAGCCGAAGGAAGACCTTCTCGGGGCGCGGCGAGCTCGGGACGTACGAGATGACCGCCGGGAGCGCGAGCGCCAGCAGCAGCCCAGCCGAGGTATTCGCGAAGCTTGCGAAGCTGTAGCTCTGCTCGTTGGCAATGCCCGTGACGATCAAGAAGACCACCAGCACGGAAATTCCCATGATTCGGCGCTGACGCTCCCAGAACAGATAGAAGGATCCAAAGGTCAGGCAGAAGAGCAGCAGCCCCAGCTCCGCATATCCCGAAAGGTGCGGCATCACACCCACATACGCAACGCCGCTGATCGCGATGCCAAGCAGAAACCCGGGAAACAGCGACGAGGGGGTCAGACGAAGGAGTACCGACATCATGGCGAACAGGGTCGGGAAGAACACGAACAGTGAATGCGTCGGGGGATTGAGGTACACCCAGATCAGAAACGCACTCCACATCGACGCCAGGACCGTGAAGACCGAACGCAAACGATCCGGATCGAGGGCGAGGATCCCCGCGCGGGGCTCTCGCCGCGACGGTTTGGAAGCGATCTTGCCGCTCCCCTTGATGTCCCGGACGCTGTCGAGGAGCGATCGGCTGATCTCGTCGAGCTTTCGGAGCTGGGTCCGGAACAACACCGCCGCCGCCCTTTGGAAGTGCGACAGGGCTCGCACCTGGTTCTCGTCGAGCGCCAGCTCGACGGCCCGGGGCATCTCTTCCGCCTCCTGCCCCGCCAGCATGTGCTCGACCTGCGCGAAGCGCCGGTCGAGCTCCGCGAGCAACACGTCCGCGCCGGGCAGCAGCCGCGCGAGGTCTAGCGCCCGGATCTCGGGAAGGCTCACGCGCCAGCGCCCGAGGGTCTCCAGCAGAACGGTCGAATGTTGGAGGAAGCTGCGCCACGCGTGGCGAACCTCCCAGACTTCGAAGCTGTCGGTCTCGGCCGCGTTCAGGGCCTGTCCGACCTGAGTCAGGCACTGGACCTCCCTCAGCCGTAGGGGTCGGGAGTCCTCGTCCCGGCCCTGGCCGGCGAGCAGATCACGGTAGGCGCGGTACAGCTGAAGCTGGGTGTCGAAGAGCGCACCCCTGGCAGTTTCGAGATCGCTCCGGCTGCTGCGCGGCCAGAGAAAGACGGAGACGAGCGAGTACACGAGGATCCCCAGGGCCATCTCCTCGAGCCGCGCCACGGCCACCTGAAAGGCGTTCTGCGAGTCCGGGCCGCCCTTGATCGTGATGAGGAGGCAGACGAACGCGGTCACGAACCAGAAGTACTGGCGTTTCTTGCCCGCCAGCATGTACGTGCAGAATCCGACGAAGGGTGTCAGGGCCAGCACCATCGCCCAGCGTTGCTGGGGGAAGAGGCCAATGAACGCGAGCGCCGCGATCGCCCCCACCAGGGTGCCGGAAGAGCGCAGAGCGGCTTTGTTGAGCGACTGGCCGGCCGTGTCCATGCTCACCATCGATACCGCGAATCCGGCCCAGAACGGGTTCTCGAACCCCATCCGCAGGGAGATGCCGATCGCGACGACCATGGCGAGGCCGGTCTTGATCGATTCTTTGGCGCGTGTGGATAACGAAATCATTTCGTGATGTGTAGCACAGTGTCTTTCCCCGCGGTGTGCCGGGACAGGCGAGAGATTTACTGGAGCGCGCGCGGGGCCGCGACCGCCGGCCCTTTTTTCTCACTTCCGCTGGTCCCCGTCATGACGAGGACCGAAGCGGTCGTGCCCACGCGCAGCTTGACGTCGTCCGGCACGTCGAGGAGGTGAACGCGTACCGGCACGCGCTGCGCGAGGCGAATCCACTCAAAGGTCGGGCTGATCGTCGGCAGGAGGTCCTGCCCCGCGCTGCCGTCGTCCTGGGCGATGCCCCAACCCACGCTATTGACGCGCCCTTCGAGCGGCTGATCGGGGTAGGTCATGAGGGTGACGATCGCGCGGTCGCCCGGTCGCATGTCTCCGATGACGGTCTCCCGAAAGAATCCGTGCACCCAGAAGCTGTTGACGTCGACCAGCGCGAGCGCCGGCTGGTTGGCGACGGCCTGGCTCCCGAGCCGGAGATTCAGGTTGGTGACATAGCCGTCCACCGGCGCCCGCACCTGGGTAAACTCGAGGTTCAGTTGCGCCTGCTCCACCCCGGCCTCCGACTCCAACACCTTGGCCTCCGCCGCGCGCTGCTGGTCTTCCTTGAGCTCGAGATCCAGGGCCGAGACCGATCCCGGGCTCTCCTTTTGCGCAGCGCGATACCGCTTCGCTTCCACCCGGGCATTGCTTGCGCTCACTCGCGCCACCTTGAGATCCGCCTCCGCCTGCGCGAGCGCGGCCTTGAACGTGCGCGGATCGATTTCGAACAGGAGGTCGCCCTTTTTCACGAACTGGTTGTCCTTGATCGGCAGATTCACGATCGGGGCGGTCACGCGCGACGTGATCTGGATGACCTGGGCGCGCACCTGGCCGTCCCGGGTCCACGGGTTGGTGACGTAGTCCCAGTACTTGGCAGCGAACAAACCCACGGCGGCCAGGACGATCGTGGTGGTCAGCAGAAACTTGAGGTGTGCGCGCTTAAACATAATCGATCCTGCCTGTTCCGGTTGTCTGAACGATCCTCTCCGGGCCTGCGTACTTCCCTAGCCTCCGAGCCTCGGCAGGGCGGTTTTCCCTTCGGAACGCCCTAACCTCGCCGCGAGTGCAGCGGCCAGAGGATTCGCGGTCATCCCGTGGGCAATGATACTGAGAATGACGGTGCACACCACGGTCATGGCAATCGGACCGCTGTCCGGCAGCCCACTGTTCACCACGATAACGGCGAACACGATACTCGCCAGACCACGCGGACCGAACCAGCCAATAAACAGCTTGCCCTTGGGGCTGATGGGGCTGCCGGTGAGTGCCAAAAACACCGGCAGCATGCGTATCACCGTCAGACTCAATACGGCATAGAGCAGGATAGGCCAGGTGAAGTAACCCATTGCGTGACCCACGACAGCCGAGCCGAAAATCATCCAGGTAATCAGCGCCAGCGTGTCGCCGGTGCCCTCTGCCGCCCGCAGGAATTCATCACGTTCGCCTTTCGCCAGGACGCCGAACAGCAGGCCGCCAGTGAAGGAGGCAATAAAGCCGCTGCCACCCAGGAGCTGGGCCGTGGCAAAACAGGCCAGTGCCAGCGCCACCACCGGAATCTGAATCCAGGTATGCGTCAGCCACTTTCGGTGCCAGGCAACTTTCAACAGTCGGGCTGCAATAAGGGTCAGTACGAGCCCGACGGCAAGACCGATGCCGATTTCCTCGATGACCAACTTCACGGCAAGCGTCCAGGGCCCAGCCTCGCCGGCCTTGCCCAGCGCCAGTGCCAGGAACACAAACAGGATCGGCACACAAATACCGTCGTTCAGGCCACTTTCCACATTCAGGCCCTGGCGGA
>CBEVTG010000247.1:0-3956 GCA_965552745.1 uncultured bacterium | reverse complement strand
CAGGCCACGACTGACCCTCTTCGGCTGTAAATCGGACCCGAGCGCCGCCGTCCGCTCAACAAATTTCCCCTTCCCATCATTCTCCAGAAATAGGTTCGGCTGCTGGTACGTGAGGATCTCGCGGTACAGCTCGATGTTGTCGAGGATGTGGCCGTTGACCACGAACAGATCCAGGTCGGCGTCATTGTCGTAGTCCAGGAATTTTGCCCCGAACCCAACCCTCAGGTAGCTGTGCTCCCCCACACCCGCCGACAGAGCGACGTCCGAGAACGTGCCGTCGCCGTTGTTGCGGTACAGATTGTTGCTCTCCAGATCGAAGTTCGTGACCACCAGATCCAGGTCACCATCTCCGTCGTAATCTCCGAAGTCCGTCCCCATTCCGGCCTGGGCCTGACCGTCATCGCCATAACCCACACCGCTCAACAGGGCAACATTGGCAAACGTGCCATCCCCGTTGTTGCGGTACAGGAAGTTCGCCGTTTTGTCGTTGGCGACATAGAGATCCGGATCGCCATCGTTATCGTAATCGCCCCATACCACGCCCAGTCCATTGCCGCGGGCGTTGGAGATGCCCGCCGCACGCGTGACATCCTTGAAACGCCCGCCCTCGTTGCGATAGAGCCGATCCGAGACGCCGCTGTACGCGTCGGGGTGGCAATAGGCCTGGTATCCCGGCTCGCGTTTGCCGCAGTGCTTGTGGGTCTCGATCGTAAAGTCAACGTAGTTGCACACATACAGATCGAGATCCCCGTCACCGTCGTAGTCGGCGAAGGCGGCGCTGGCACCCCAGCTCCCGTCATCCACGCCCCAGGCGGCACCGGCCTCATCGAAGCGCCCATTGCCACGGTTCAGGTAGAGGCGGTTGGGGCCGAAGGTGGTCACATATAGATCGAGATCCCCGTCGCCATCCACGTCGGCGGCGGCGCATCCCATGCCGTACCCGGGCGCCGCCAGCCCCGAGCGGTCGGTGGCGTCCGCGAAGGTGCCGTCTCTGCGGTTGAGGTAGAAGCGGCTCCGAAAATCGCCCCTGCCATCGTGCCCCGGAAGCGGCTGGCTGTTAATAAGGTAGAGATCGGGCCACGAGTCGCCGTCGCCGTCGAACCAGCAGACCCCCGATCCCATCGTCTCGACCATGTATTTACGCCCGCTGCCACCGTGCAGGTGGCGGAAGCGGACCCCGGCTTCCACGGCGGCATCGACGAAGAAGGCTGCTTCCGGGGGCCGGGCCTGGTGCACCGTCTGCGGTGCAGCTTCGGCGAGCACGGCCGACACAAGGAATGGGAACGGAGCAACCAGCCGGAGAGCGGCAGAAATGTCTGGTGTTCGTGATCCGCAACTCATTTCTGTGAGAGTAGCATACGCGCACTACGACAAGCGCCCAGCCATTCCATGCACGGCGGCACCCCTGCTTGAACCTGGAGCCCGGGCGTTGCCGCCAGGTTGCATCGGCCCTATATTCCCTCCCGTCTGAGGCGGCCCCTCTCCACACCCGCGCCATGCAGCCTCCCTCTCCATACCTTTCCTCACTTCGAGCGCCGGCTTTGCGCCTGCTGGCGGGCGGCATCGTTACGCTGTGCCTATTCGTGCCCGGGTCGCGCGGCAGCGACCACCCGGACCCGATTCTGGAGGCTCTCGCGAAGAGCCTGGCGGAGCAACCCACGGATGATGCGGCCCCTGGCCGGAGAGCGCAGCTCATTCTGGAGATCGTCGAGATCGGGGAGCTGACCGGCACCCAGGCCCTGGGCCGCTTCATTGCCCCGATCCATACCGGCCGCACCGCGCGCCTGAAGAGAAGGGTCAACCTTGCCGCCAGAGATGGACTTGGCCCCATCCCGCTCGACCTCGACATTCGCATCGCGCCGCGGCTGCTGAATTCGCGCAGTGTGAGCATCGATCTCGAGTCACGCACCCGCAGGGGCGATGATGACGGTGCATGGCTGGTCAGGCGGACCTCGTCGATCCTTCGGGAGGGGCGAAGCACACTCCTGGAGGCGTACCAACTTCCAGGCTCGCGGCGGCGGCTGCTCCTGGCGCTGTCCTGGTCCACGATCGAGCCCAACCCGCTACAGGCCCTTCTGGCTTCCCCACCTCCCGGAATGGGTGAAATGGTTGACATGGTGCTCGAGCTCGTGCGAGAGGAGAAAGGTGCGGAGCAGACCCTGAGGCGTGAGATCCTGAGCGCCGGCCTCGGCACCGAAGCCTCCAGCCTCATACGCCTGGCGGGCGGACTGGCGCAGAGCGACGGCGTTCAGCTTCTCGAAGTTCGCCTGCGTCCCCAGGCGATCGAATCGGGTAATCTCTTGCTCGATATCGCTGTGCGCGGCGCCCTGGCGGCCGAATCGGAAGAGGGCAGCTCCAGCTGGATTGACCACCGCGAGAGCGCACGCATGACGCCTGGGTCCCGTTTCCGCATCGATCTCGGGGAGGGCGGACAAGACCTCACCTACCGGCTCGAGATTCGATCCTATTTCTGACGCGTTCTCCGGCACTCCTTCTCCTGCTTTTTTGAGCTCCCCCCTCCGTCCAAAAGTTTGGACCCTCTGCGCACCGGAAAACTGGATCTCTTCTAACTCTTTCAAGCTTTGACATTTCCACTCCTCCCGCTATACTATTTTTCTTCTTGGAGCTAGCCGGCCACCGGGAATCCACCCATTCACGAGGCACTCCACACAGCGTTCTGGAGGCGAAGATGGTGCGCTCAAGACTGCAGAGAATCCTGACCGGGCTCGTACTCGGGAGTCTGGCTTGCCTGGGGACACCCTCCCGGGCCATGGACGGCGGAAGCTGGGTGCGGGGGACGGTCTCCGATCCTGGGGGGCGCCGCCTCGCTGAAGTCGCCGTGCAGATCAGCCTCCTGCCGGCCCAGAGCGCCGTCATCACCACAACCTCGAACGACCGGGGAGAGTTCGTCCTTCCCGGCCTGGTTCCCGGCCTCTACCTGCTCACGGCCCGTAAGAATGGATACAGTTCCGCTACTTCCAGGCTCAACACCCTCATCGACCGGAGCGTGAGCCTCGTGATGCCTCCGGTGCTGGGCGAGATGCTGCCCGAGGACACCGGCATGCCCGGGCCGGCCGACTCCGGATGGGCGCTGCGCCTGCCCAAGCGTGACCTGCTGCGAGAGGTCGGGGCCGAAGCAGTTCTCTCCGACAACGAGCCGAATACGGCCCGGCCCGCAACCTCGGATCCCGTTCCTGAGCGGGCCGACACCGGCGCGCGGATTGATGGCAGCCTCGATCAGAGATTCGCCGTGCTCTCCAACGCCGGTGAAGCACAGGGGCATACCACCCAGGTCGATCTGGGTGCCGATCTGGGTCCTGATTTCCGGATCACTCTCTCCGGTCTGAGCGGCGGAACCCGCCTGGACTCCCACGATGGGGGCGAGTCCCTGTACAAGGAGCATCAAAACCAGTTCGCCCGGATGGGTGCGGAGTACCGCCCTCGCCCGAACGACCGGATCGAGCTCTCGGCCCTGCTGAGCCAGCATGACTACACGGTGATCCCGACCACCGGTGCGCCCGAAGACGGCTTTGATCAGGATCTGCAGGGGTACGGGGCACGCTGGGAGCGCAGCATCGGGGACCGGGGCTCGATGAACATCGCGGTCGACTATCGTGACGTGCAAGTTTTCGGCAAAACCCCCATGGGAACGAATCCGGACGGCGGCGATATCCAGTCGATCATCGGTAGTGCGGACAACGAGCTCTGGCAGGCGTTCGGCTCCGTGCAGCTCAACCTGAACGATCAGCGCCGCATGACCGTGAACATGCGGGTGCGGCGGGTGAACGTGGCCACACCTGGAAGCCTCGCGATGCAGGCGTTCGCGCCCTCCGGCAGCACGCCCGGCGATGGCAGCGAGCGCTGGGCGTTTGACCTGCGCAGCCGGGAAGAGCGAACTCTGAATGGCCCGCTGTCGGTCGATTACGGCTTCCGTTGCCACCGCCGGACCCAACGCG
>CBEVTG010000246.1:0-3970 GCA_965552745.1 uncultured bacterium | reverse complement strand
CGACGCCGTAGGGTTTGGAGACCGTGAATCGATTGGGGCCGGCGTTGTACATGCCCGCATCGAAGTGCTTGTCGGAGCTCAGAAAGGCCTCTACGTCCCTGGTCGTGAACGGACCACGCTCGCTCTTGGTTTCTTTGACGATCGGTTCGTAATCTTTGAACACACTGCCTTTGATCTGATCTTTGCTGAGCTTGACCGGCTGGGGTGTGTCGGCGCTCGAGGCATTGATGCACGCCAGTGCGAGCACCAGTGCGGCAACACCTGCGATCCTTTTTGTGTTCATGTGTCACTCCTCCTCAAGATGTGGTTGTTCTCTCGTCCGCCCAGTTGCCTGAGGCAGTCCCCGGACGGATATCCGGCCCCCAGCCGCACGACAACTGCCTGTTCCCGGTGAGGCTTCCCGGACGTTCGGTGGGGTCCGATCATAACCCGGTTTGGAGGAAGGGAGCAGGCCAGCCGGTCCGGGCAGTGTGCCGGCCGGAGGCAGGGGGAGCGCTCAGACCAGCGGCCGGGTGCTCTTCGCCGTGCGCGAGGCTGGGCGTGAGTGGGCCAACCGTTGCCCGATCAGCTTCGCGAGGGTCCTGACAGCGCGGCGGATGCCGCGCGGCTTCTCAGTGCCGAAGGCGAGAGTCAGGCGCTTCCTGAGGGTGGCCGCTGTCCGCCGCCAGTTTTGCGTTTGCGCGGCCGTTCGGGAAATTTCCTCCGCACGAGCTTTTCAGCCTCCTCACGGGACCGCACTTTCCCTTCCAACTGCGCGTCGGTAACGGCTTCGAGAATCTGCTTGAAGCGCGGCCCTGGCGCATAACCCATGCGGATCAGATCCCCACCTCGGATGAAGCGCGGCGGCTGGCGCTCATCTTCAGTAAGTCCCTCGATGGCGTCACGGGCCCAGTTCCAGACAGTCAGATCACCATGACTGGCTTCGCAGTCAGCCCGGTGAAGCGCCAGGTGATCCTCGATATGTTCGCGTGTCAGGAAACGCTTGGCTTTGGCAGGGCGCATTTTCGGTAAATCTTTAATCCGGATATGCTCCCGCACCAGTTCGACGATCTGCTCCGTCTCGTCGTTGGAGAGGCGAAGCCGTCGGCCGATCACCTCCGCCATCTGCGCACCGACCTCGTCATGGCGGTTGAAGCGGATGCGATCCGTCACGGTGTAGGTGGGGGGTTTCCCCACATCATGAAGGAGCGCGGCCAGACCGAGCACGGGTGACGGATTCTCCAACCTCTCAACGGTCATGACAGTGTGGGTGAAAACCTCTCCCTCTGGGTGGTACTGAGGGGGTTGGGCGACGCCGTCCGTGGCTGCCACCTCGGGCAGGATGACTGCCAGAAGCCCCGACTCGTGCAGCCACCGCAGGCCATTGCCGCGGCCGGGGGCGGTGACAAGCCGCTTGATCTCGTCGCGGATGCGCTCGGCGCTGACTTGTGTGATGCCGGTAGCCTGTGCGCGGATGGCGGCAAACGTCTCTGCTTCGATCTCGAATTGAAGCTCGGCGCCCAGGCGCACGGCGCGCAGCATTCGCAGCCGGTCTTCGGCGAATCGAACCTCAGGCGCCCCGATAGTGCGCACACACCGCCGGGCAATGTCTTCTCTGCCACCGATGTGATCGAGGGTCTTTCCGCTCAGCGGATCATGCAGGAGTCCGTTGATCGTGAAGTCGCGCCGGCGTACGTCCTCCTCGGCGGAGACGAACTGGACACTCGTCGGCCGGCGGCCGTCGGAGTAGGGTCCCTCGGATCGGAACGTGGTGACCTCGTAGGTGTTTCCTCCCAGTTGCACCGCAACCACACCGAAGCGGGCGCCGACCATCACCGAGCCGGGGAACAACACGGACACCCTCTCAGGGCGGGCGTCCGTGGCGATGTCGTAATCGTGAGGCTCGCGACCCATCTCCAGGTCGCGGACGCAGCCACCCACCCAGTAGGCGCTGTGCCCCTCCTCCTGCAGGCGGCGCACGACCGCCAGGGCGCCATCGCGCAGCGCCGTCATCTTTAAGGCCGCTCCGGCCAGGGGCAGCAGGGAACTGAGGAGGTCATCGCAGCAGGGCCAATCTTAGCCCCGCAGGCTGGATTCCTGATAGATCGGAACCTAGATTGTATCCTGAAGGCATAATTCCAGGGATACCTGCGTAGAGAGATAACCTGCTCATGAAAAAGAGATTAGGCAAGAAAAATTCCGTTGGAAACGCCCGGGCGCTGGCCTTGGGACTGGGACTGGCGCTTCTCTTGCTCGGTACGGTACCGGGCGCAGCAGCGAGCCGGGCGCTGGGTGCAGTTGGCTCAACCGGGTCTGTCCCGCTCGTACAGGTCCTCGTGAGTTCCGGTCAGGCAGGCTACGAGGAAGCGCTGCGGGGTTTCCGCCATCGCCTGAAGGAGCAATTGGGCCCGGAGGGAGAGCAGTACAGGCTCGACGTCCAGGTTCTCGAGTCGGACAAACCGGCTCAGGTGAACCTGACAAAGCCTGATCAGGCGCGGCTCATTTTCAGTCTCGGGACACCCGCCACCCTCGCCGCACGGCGCCTCGCCGGTAAGCGCCCCGTGGTCTTCTCGATGATCGCGGATCCGATCGCGGACGGCATTTACGAGCCGGGTCGGCGCCTCCAGCTGACGGGGGTCACCACCGAGCTTTCGCTCGGGGATCAGCTCGAGGCCCTCACGCGGGTATTGCCCCGCGCGCGGCGCATCGGAGTGCTCCACCACACTCTCGACACGGCAATCCTCGAGCGCGTGCGCGAGGATGCTGTAGAAAGGGAGCTGGAGCTGGTGAGTGTTGCCGTGGACAGTAATGACCAGGTCCTCGGTGCTCTGGAGCAACTCAACGTACAGATTGATGTTCTGTGGACCTTCGGACGGCTCCTCCGGGGCTCTCCTTCGCTCGCCCAGTTCCTGATCCTGCACAGCTTGAGGAACCAGTTGCCTCTCATGGGCCTCTCGCCCGATCAGGTCGAACGCGGGGCGCTGTTCTGTGCCTATGCGACTCCCGACGACATAGGCCGCCAGTCGGCAGAGCTCGTTCAGAACC
This sequence comes from uncultured bacterium, assembly GCA_965552745.1. Lineage (GTDB taxonomy): Bacteria > Acidobacteriota > Polarisedimenticolia > JAPUKU01 > JAPUKU01 > JAPUKU01. The sequence goes on along the minus strand of CBEVTG010000246.1, from coordinate 946 downwards.
TCCTGTCGGGCAAGAACATCGCAGAGCTGCCTCCCCAGACCCCGCATGTGACGCGCATCGCCCTGAACCTGCGGGCCGCCGATTCCATCGGCCAGGCCATCCCCCGGGAAGTCCGCAGATCGGCCGCCCCGATATTCTGAAGCGGCTTTCCGGTGATGGCACCGGCCCGTCGGGAACCGGATAAATCGGATAACTCTTTCACACAATCGTCTCTGCCCGCACTTGGCGGAACTGGTTCCAGGACCTAAGTTAAGGTTGGGAATCAGTCTGTCTTTGCACCCATTTTCACTCGTGGTGCAAATCGGCAAGCTGTGCTCCGAGGACCAGATTTGAGATTCTAGAATGCATCTCACCCTGCGCGTAAAATTTTACCTGCTGGTCGCCGTCCTGGTGTTTGCGGTCGGCGGTGTCCTGTCCACGTATTTCGTCCGGCAGCTGCGGGATACGGTGCACCAGGGGCTCGAGGATCGGGCTCGCTCGCTGGCGGAGAACCTGTCGCGGAACAGCGAGTACGGTCTCCTGCTACGAAGCCGGGAACTGCTGGATGGACCCATCCGATCTCTTCTTGCGGACGACATGATCCAGGCGGTCATGATCGTGGACACGGAAGGCAAGCCTCTGGCGAGAACAGCCCGATCAGGCGTCACCCTTCCAGACGTGCTCGAGATAGACGAACGAGACAGTGTCAACATCACCTCTGACCCGAAACATAGCAGCTTCGTCCTCACGGCTCCGGTCTACACGGGAGAGGTGAAAGGTGTAGAGGGGGAAGCCGGATCGGGAGGACTGGCGGGAGAGCGGCGCCGCGTAGGAACGGTCTATCTGCAAGTCTCGTATGCACAGGCGGAGGAAGTCGCGCAGAGGCTGAGTCTGACCGCTCTCGGTCTGACGGCAGCTCTCGTCGTCGTTTGCTTCCTGATCGGTATCTTTCTCGTGCGGCACATCG
>CBEVTG010000245.1:0-3980 GCA_965552745.1 uncultured bacterium | reverse complement strand
TCCAAAGCTGGGGCCACTCGCTGGCCCAGGCAGCCAACCTCCACCTGATGCTGGCCAATGAGCGGACCCGCTACTTCGAAGCTCCGATGCCCAGGGAGGCCTTTGAGTTCGGGATGAAGAACGGTATTTTGCTCGACCGGGGGCGGGTGGTTGCACCGGAGGGGCCCGGTCTGGGTATCGAGATAGACTGGGCTCGCCTGGCTACGGCGGATTTCTACATCGACTCGAAACTGTGAATCCTGTGTTTCCTGATTCCCCCCCTTAGCCCGTCTCCACCATCTCAACGCATGCTGGAGTCATCTGCTGGAGGGTCAATGGTCTTCCCCCTGCCCCTCCTCCATCCGGAACGCGTTCAGATGGATCAGCCTGTCCTCCAGAGCGAGGGCGCCCCCGGCGATGCCGGTGCCGGAGAGGCGGATGTCCTGGCCCAGGCCGATGGCGGGGTATGTTTTTGCTGCTGTGTCGGAAACGGAGGACAGGAAGCCGAATGCCGAGCCAGTGGTGCACTCCTCGTGCTTCGCCTCCTGGCCGATCAGGGCCTCGAGGGCGTAGCTGCGCACGAGCTTCGGAAATACTCTCTTCAGAATCTCCGTGTGCTCGAAGAGATCAAAGCCACATATGTGTCCGTTGACCGCGAAGATGGCTCCCACCTGTTGAGGGGAAAGCTCAAACGCTTTCGTGTAGTCGTTCATTTTGGAAGCACTCTTGTCGTAGAGATCGGACATTGCATAGGTCTTAGAGTCCGTCTGGGATGCTTTAAACATGGAACTTATGGACTGCCAGAGTCCTCCCTGTGAAGACGATCTTTCCCCCATCATGGCCATACTCGCCGACACCTGGGACGTCTTGGCCGCACGTGCTCTGTAGTACAGAGCCGACTTCGAGGATCGGAACCCGCGGGAGCGCCTTGACCACCGCCCCTGCTCCACACACGAAACCGGGATGATCACCGTCTGCAGAGCAGGTATCAAGATGGTCAAGTTCAGAATACGGTCCTGCTTGGCGCCCACCAGCTCTTCCCCATCGACGAGGAGAACGGGCCGATCAGCGCGGTTCTCGAACCTGAGCTGGGGTACGGATCCTTCCTCCGAGATTTCGGTCACTGTTGCCCACCCATGCTCGAGAGCTTCATCGAGCATGACGTAGTCCGGCGGGCGGGAGCTCTCCCTCTGGATGGGAAACATGGTCAGATTGTTCATGCTCACGGGCTCGCCGATCATCAGGTGATTGAGAACTTCACGAATCATTTCCATGGGAATCCTCCACAAACTTTATTGTTGGTTGGGCTGTCGAGTTGAACAGGTAAATCCTCACGGACGGATCGATTCCCTGAACGGGTGCCAGTGCCAAAATTCTTCTGATTGGAGCAGCAGGAGGCGGGCCGGTCGGTACCGAGTGGGTGCACACCTCCACACTCTGAAGCCCTTCAACCTGGCCGCGGTCGAGGCTCTGGTGCATGGCTGCCCCCTTGTGGGTGTGACCGAGGGCTATTGTCCTACATTTCGAGCGGGAGGGGGTAACAGAAAGGTGTGCCTTTCTGGAGTTCCACTTTTCCCAGACGGGGGCGACCGAGTGGATCTCACATCCATAAGGAACGAAGCTGTTCCACCGGGCGGGTCATTCGGGCGGCGATAGGAGCGCCGGATTCGGAGCAGATCAGTAGAACCAGGTGCGTGGAGCACCAGAAGAGTCCGGTGCGATCCACGCACCTGGTTCGCTACGGTTGATACGAGCGAGATGCCCGCCTAGGGGCTGGTCACCCCCGCGCCGTCCGTGTCCTTGGTCGGGAAACCTGATCTTTGGCCCTGGGGCGTGCTCAGGAGCTTCTGGACCAGGGCGAACCGCAGTTCCATCAGCGTGGTAACGTCAGTGAGCTGCTTCTGGAGAGCCCCGACCGTCTTCTTCAATTCACCGACATCTTCGACAATCTCACCGACTTGAGTCGCGGTTCCTGTTACTTTCGTTGAGATCGTGCTTATCTTGCCATCGGTCTGCTCGAGGCACGTGAGCGCTGCCTCCACTTCCATGGTGGTCACGTTGTCGTCAAGCAGCTCCATGGTTTCCAGGACGATTTTTGCGACTCCCGCGATGATCGCCGTGACGGAACAGGCGGCCGACGCATTGTTTCCCAGGATGTCCAGGTTCATGACCGAATCGCACACGTTGTGGCCCGCCTCCATCGTATTGGAGAATCCGAGCGCGAATCCCTGGACCTCCGATGGCAGACGTCCCACGACCATGCTCGCGCAGGCATTTTGCACTTGCAGTTGGGCGGGGGATAGACGATTGAAACTGGCGAGAGCTCTCACGACTTCTATCTTCGCTTCAAGCTCCGTATCCAGCTCTTCCAGAAGTGCGGTGCTCTCGTCGAGAGTCTGTTCGATATCGGCAGCCGCATCAGCATCGAAGTTTTCGTCATCCTCCTCGTCGAGATCGTTGACCTGCTCGCAGACCTCCAGGCACACTTCCCTATCCTTCGGGGGTCCCGTGGTGAGACAGGGTGGCAAATCGTCGCCCACGCCGTCTCCGGTCAACTCCTCGCAACCTCCCTTCAACTCTATTTTCTCGTCTCCGCAGATATCGTTATCGTTTCCAATACCGTCGGTATTGATCTCCTTGATGAAGCAGCCCTGACTCACCTTCTGCTTGCGGGCCATCCGGGTGAACGCCTTTGCCTTATGCGCGCGCAGGCGCGCCTTCTCGGCCCGGTCGCGCGCACTCCTGAGATGATCCTTGGTTTTCTCGGGGAAGAGATCCCCTCCATCCTCAGTGATCAGGGTGACCACCTCGTCCAACTTGCCGGTCAGCTTCTTTGTCTTGCAGTTGATGCGGTCGTTGTACTGCTTCGGCCCTATCAGGGTGCAGTCTTCCTCTTCCTCTATAGCAAAAATGTCCTGGGCGAAGCTCGATGACGCGGCCCCCAGCACGAAGATTGCTCCCACGAGGGCTGCCATGATCATCCGGCCCGGTACCGAGCCCGGGGGTGTAGGGGGCGTCGCTGAAGCGTGTTTTCCTTGTTGGTAATCTCTGACATCAGGCATAGTGAAGACCTTTATGGTGATGAGTCGATTGTCGGAATGGCCGGCCTCGTGACGTGGAATCGGATCACATGATCGCTACCTCCTGCTGGCCGTCTCGCCAGTCGTGAGGCCGCGAACCGCGAAAGACTCCGCGCCCTGAATCAGGCCGGAGGTTGAGCTGTTTGTTGATGGAGCGCGCCGGGACCCGAGTAGAGTTCAGGCGCGTTCGGGCAAGGATTAAGTTATTGATACCACAGGGATTCCACGGGTGTCAATCTCGGGATGGCGGCGGGTGAAGGTGCCGGGATCGGAGTAGCGCGCCCCGGGGGAGTTCGGGTACGATTCTGCCACCGGCCACAGTCATTGCTGGAGGAGAATCCATGAATCGAGCTGCGCGTCCCATTCATCTGGCTTTTGTCGTGATTGCCGCGCTTGCCGCCCTTGCCGCCGCCGGGCTGGCGGCCAACTCCGCCGAGCCGACTGAGAAGGCCGATCTGATCCTCAAGAATGGCGCGGTCTACACCGTCGATGTGGTGCGCTCGTGGGCCAACGCGGTCGCCGTCAAGGGAGGGGAGATCCTGTACGTCGGCAGCAACCAGGGCGCGCAACGCTACGCCGGCCCGAAGACGCGGGTCGTCGATCTCGGCGGGAAGATGGTCCTGCCCGGCTTCCAGGACGCGCACGTGCATCCGCTGTGGGCCGGTATCGAGTCGACGCAGTGCGACTTCACCGGGCTGGAGAACAAGCAAGCCTATCTCGACACGGTGAAGGCGTACGCCTCCAGCCATCCGGACAAACCGTGGATTCGCGGCAACGGCTGGGATATGTCGTTTTTTCCCAAAGGCATACCGAACCGCGCCGATCTCGACGCCATCGTTTCCGACCGTCCTGTCTTTCTGTACTCCAAGGACGGCCACACGGCCTGGGTGAACAGCAAGGCGCTCGAGATCGCAGGGATCA
>CBEVTG010000244.1:0-4008 GCA_965552745.1 uncultured bacterium | reverse complement strand
GAACCAGCCGATGGATCCGCCCGCCTGACCGGAGAGAATTTGCTGCAGAGCGTCCGTAGCCGGAGTGCTGGCGCTCTCATCGACATACAGTCCGACCTTCCAGTTTCCCTCGGCCAGCGGTCCGGGAATGTCCATCAGCGCCGCCACCTTGAGTCCGTCCAGGCTGATGTTGCCGAACGAACCCTCCTTGATGCTGAGCCCCCACCAGGTGTGACAGACCCCGTGGGTCGGTTGGGACTTTCCGAGCGAGATCACGCAGGGGCAGAACACGTCACAGTTGCAGCTCAGGACGAGCTCGCCGCTGATCTTCCATGGAGAAGGCGCGGGCTTGAGGGTTGCCTGTGGCGCAACGCCTGCCGTGGGCGATGTCTGACTCTTTCCCCGCGAAGCCCGCTTCGCGGATGATCGGCGTTGACGGGTCCTCGTCTGGTGTTTCCTCGCCGACGATTGGCGCTTTTTCTTCGACGGTCGGCGCTTCATGGAGCGGGGAGAAGAGGATCGACGGGGTTTTCGTTTCTTGGCCAAGAAGTGAGCCTCCTATCCTTTCAATTTCCGTATGGATTGGCTGATTTAGCTTCCAACATTCTACTTCACCGCTCTACACGCCGAGGTTGATCAAGTAAAGGCCCCAGGCGATGAAGCCGGTGGCGGACAGATGGCGCACGAGGCGGCCCGCCGGCACGACCTTCTCCAGAAGGCAGAAGATCGCAAGCACCGCGAGCCACAACAGGTTCATCATCCCGGCGACGAACATCAACGCCATCAGGGCCCAGCAGCAGCCCACACAGAATGCGCCGTGCTCGAGCCCCATGCGCAGGGCGCCTCCCGTGCCCCGCCTCCATCGCGTCATCAGGAAGCCGAGCGGCGAGCGGCACTTCGACAGGCAGGCCTCCTTCCAGGGTGTCCACTGGAAGACGCCTGCCATCAGGAGCAGAGCGCCGCCGAAGAGGGGACTGGCGCTGTCGCCCGCGGAGGTGAGCCATGCCATCCTCTGCAGGCCCCATTGCGCCAGCGTTCCCAGGGCGCTGAAGCCGGTCCACACCAGAACATATCCGGCCAAGAAGGCGGCCGCGGGCACGACGGGATCCCCCATGCCGGCCTGCTTGCGGCTGATGGTTGAAAAGACCAGGACCATCGGGGCCGTTGAGGGGAGCATCATGGCCGCCATCATCACGGCCCACATGACAAAGAGGATCGCCAACTCGGTCCCGCCCCAGGCACCCGCGTGGGGCAGGGTCAGGCCAGGAACCGGAGCCGCCACAGAGTGCGCGTGCGGGAGAGTGCGTGTCATCTGGGCCGTGGCAGCCCAGGCCAGCACCGACAGAAAAGCCAATCCGCCCAGGACAAGCGCCCGGTCACGTTTCAGTATGGCTTCAAGAGTGTCGGCCGCGTGCAAGCTCGCCTCCAATCGGCCGGAAGTGTCCTGTTATCAAAGCGTTGTCGGTAGAGACAGCGCTTCTTCGAGCCTTTCAGGTGCCGGAAATGCTTGACAATTTTGCCAGTATACAGCATAAAAGGGGGGCTCATCATCCCGATAGGACGGTTCCTGCGGGACGGCAGCCGGCCTCTGAAGAGGCCATGCCGGAATGGCTTCTTATGCCCGCGGAGCCCGGATCAGCGGTCCCGGCCACGCTCGCTGGCTGCAATTCGTGGGGGACGGCCCGTGGAGCGATCCGGAACGAGAGCAGATTCAGGAGAGAACAACAATGGAGCTTTGTGAACTCGGACAGAAACCACCCCTGGGAGATGTGCCGGAGAAGATGCACGCCTTCCTCGTACGGCAGGACCGCTTTGGGCAGCCGCGCGATGCCTTCAAGCGCGAGGTGATCCCCACGCCGAGCCTCGGCCCTGAGGACGTGCTGGTTTACGTCATGGCCACCGGCATCAACTACAACAATGTGTGGGCTGCCCTCGGCAAGCCGCTCGACGTCATCGGCGAGCGCCAGAAGAAGGGCGAGCCGGAAGATTTTCATGCCGGCGGCAGCGACTGCTCCGGAATTGTCTGGAAGGTGGGAGACAAGGTCAAGAACGTCAAGCCCGGCGACGAGGTCGTGGTCCACAGCGGCTGGTGGGCGCCGGACGATCCGTGGGTTCTCTCAGGCAAGGATCCGATGCTCGCCGAGAGCACGCGCATCTGGGGCTACCAGACGAACTACGGTAGCTTCTGCCAGTTCGCGCGCGCGCAGTCGCACCAGTGCCAGCCCAAGCCGAAGCATCTGACCTGGGAGCAGGCCGGCTGCTACATGCTGTGCGCCTCGACCGCCTACCGCATGCTGATGGGTTGGGAGCCCAACACGGTCAAGGAGGGGGACTACGTCCTCGTCTGGGGAGCGGCTGGCGGGCTGGGCAGCATGGCTCTGCAGATCACCAGAGCCATGGGAGGTAAGGCAATCGCCGTCGTCTCCGACGATGACAAGACGAAGTTCTGCCTCGACCATGGAGCTGTGGGCGTCGTCAACCGCAAGAACTTCGACCACTGGGGGCCGCTGCCCGATACGAGCAGCCCCGAGTTTGGCCCCTGGTTCAAGGGCGCGCGCGGCTTCGGCAAGGCGTTCTGGGAGGCGGCGGGTGGCAAGGTCAGCCCGGCCATCGTCTTCGAGCACCCCGGCCAGGCGACGCTGCCGACCTCCGGGTTCCTGTGCGCCACGGGCGGCATGATCGTCATCTGCGCCGGCACCACAGGCTACAACGCCACGCTCGACCTCCGGTATCACTGGATGCGCCAGAAGCGCTTCCAGGGAAGCCATCTCTCCAACGACGAGCAGGCCGCAGCCGTCAACAAGCTCGTCATGGAGAAGAAGGTCGATCCGTGTCTGTCCAAGACGTATCAGTTCGATCAGATCGGTGAGGTTCACCAGCTCATGCTTGATAACAAACACCCGTACGGCAACATGGGGTGCCTGGTGAACGCCACCAAAGAAGGGGAGGGCGCCTCGATCTGAGCGCCCGGCCGGCCGCCACCGCCTCCCGGCAGCCGGCACCTCATTTAACGCCCCCGTCCGGTTTTCGCCACCGGGCGGGGGTTTTTTTAGGGGAGGGAAGTAGGCGGAGGGCCCATCTTGTCCGTGAGTGTCTTTCCAAAGCTCCGCCGCCAGGCCAGCTGGATGTAGCCGGCCGATTCGAGATCGGTGGAGAAAATCTCCCCTCGATCCCTCTCGGTGGTGACCTCGAGACTGCCCTCAGTCACGACCCCCACCTCGAACGCCAGGGTGGTCTTGCGGCTCAAGTGATAATCAAATTTTGCGCCCAGCCGGAGTTGCTTCGTCTTTAGGAAGAGCACATCCGGCTCGGGCACCAGGACGCCCTGGTTGGTAAAACGCGGCTGGTCGCCGGCGAACGCGACCAGGAAATGGAGCCTCGTTCTCTCGCTACCGGAGAAGGTCGTCCTCGCCAGGAAGGGAGCCGCCGCAAACAGTGACCAGCGGGGGTGGTACTGCCAGCGCACACCGAGTACGGGTGTCACGAACTCCAGGCGGTACGGATACGAAGCCGCCACCCCATAGAGGAACGCCAGCTTCTCGGTTCTCCGGTCTACGAACAGTCCCAACCCGGAGAAGAGGGGATCCGGATCGTCGATTGTGTCCTCCTCTTCCGCGACGCTCGCGCCCAGCATGAGGAGAAACAGGTTTCCCTTCCGGGTGGCCAGCAGGCCGCCGAGCATGAGAGATCCGGTCAGAAAATCGACCTCGCGCTCCAGCCCCGGAGAGCCGATTTCGGTCGGGGTTCTTCCGAGCAGGATCTGGGCGAATAGCTGGTGGCCCAGCAGCTTCCCGTTGGAGTGAAGGCGGGGAGCTGCCAGGGGGACATTGAGCTTCAGGAGCAGCCGGCCGCGCCTCAGGTCTCCGGAGGCGTCGCTGAACTGTCGCGCACCGCTGGTGGCCGTAAGGATCTCGATGTGGGGCCGAAACGCCTCCAGACGCAGGTCCTCCTGCGCTCCCGCCTGGCTGTGCGCAAGCCCGTTCCCCATCAACACCAGGGCTCCAACACACGTAATCAGCGGCCCAATTC
>CBEVTG010000243.1:0-4008 GCA_965552745.1 uncultured bacterium | reverse complement strand
AAGCCGGAGATCATGGCCGACGCCGCACACGCCATACTGACCCGCAACAGTCGCGAGTTTTCCGGTCAGTTCCTGATCGACGAAGAGGTTCTCAGGCAGGAAGGCGTGAGCGATCTCGACCGGTACGCGATCTCACCCGGTGCCCCACCAAGGCTGGATCTTTTCCTCGAATAACGTCGACGATCAAGGGATTCATCTCCGACGACTCGTCACATCGCCTGGATTTCTACGACCTCACACAGGCCACCGCGGGGCGGCGGAGTAGAGCAGCTGTTTCAGAGTGGTTCGAGGGCCACGGCGCAGAACTTGAACTCGGGGATCTTGCCGTGCGGGTCGATCTCGTCGATGGTCAGGACATTGGCCGCGGCTTCGCGAAAATGGAAGGGAATAAAGACGCTTCCGGTGGGGGTGCGCTCACTGAACCTGGCTTTGAGCTCGATCTCACCGCGCCGTGAGCGCACGCGCACCCACTGGCCGTCCGACACTCCGAGACGATCCCCGTCTCCCGGATGTACTTCGACGTAAGGCTCCGGCTTCAGAGCCGAGAGCACTTCCGAGCGCCGGGTCATCGTTCCAGTGTGCCAGTGCTCGAGCACGCGGCCGGTATTCAGCACGAAGGGGTAGGCCTCATCCGGTTCCTCCTGGGGCGGCCGATAGTCGACCGGAACGAACGTCCCTTTCCCGGAAGGAAACTCCTTGTCGAACAGCACACTGGGTCCGGGGTGATCCTCCGAAGGGCACGGCCACAGGAGGCCCAGTTTTCCGAGCCGCTCGTACGTCAGGCCGGCATACGAGGGCGTCAGTCTGCGGAACTCGTCGAAGATCTCCTCCGTGTTCTCGTAGTGCATCGAGTAGCCCATGCGAGTGCTCAGATCGCAGATCACTTCCCAATCGAGACGCGCCTTTCCCGGAGGATCGAGCACCTTGCGGCCGACCTGCACCCGCCGATCGGTATTGGTGTAGGTGCCCTCCTTCTCGAAAAACGACGAAGCCGGCAGGATGACGTCCGCGAACTCGGCGGTCTCGGTGAGAAAGATATCCTGAACGACAAGAAATTCGAGCGAGGAAAGCGCCTTGCGGACCTTGTTCAGGTTCGGATCGCTCAGGAACGGATTCTCTCCCAGCATGAACATGCCGCGGATGCCGCCTTCGAGAGCTGCCCCGATGATCTCCGTCACGGTCAGGCCCGGGTTCGGATCCAGGGACACGTCCCAGGCCTTCTCGAATTTTCCGCGCAGTTCCTCCTGGCCGACGTTCTGGTAGCCAGGGTAGACCATGGGAATCAGACCGGCATCGGAGGCTCCCTGCACGTTGTTCTGGCCCCGCAGCGGGTGCAGGCCTGTTCCCCGTCGTCCAATATTCCCCGTCATCATGCACAGCGAGATGAGGCAGCGCGCGTTGTCGGTGCCCGTGGTGTGCTGGGAGATGCCCATGCCCCAGAAAATCATGGAGCGATCCACTCCGCCGTAAAGCCGCGCGGCCTGTCGAATCTGTTCGGTCTCGATGCCACAGATCTTCGCGGCTTTCTCAGGAGGCCATTCCTTCAGCTTCGCGGCCAGGGCCTCGAACCCTTCGGTGCGCTCGCCCACAAAGCGATCGCGAACCATCCCCTCCTCCAGAATGACGTGCATCATGCCGTTGAGCAGCGCCACGTCGGTGCCGGGACGGAATTGCAGATAGAGGTTCGCGTGGTCGGCCATGGCCGGACGGCGCGGGTCGGCCACCAGCAGGCTGGCTCCGCGCGCCCTGGCCTCCTTAAAAAAGGTAGCCGCCACCGGATGGTTCTCGGTGGTGTTCGAGCCGATGATGAACCGCGTCTGCGCGTCGAGGGCATCGGCGAACACGTTCGACACCGCACCCGAGCCGATGGTCTCGAGCAGCGCGGCCACGGATGAAGCGTGGCACAGGCGCGTGCAGTGATCGACATTGTTGGTGCCGAATCCCGCGCGCACGAGCTTCTGGAACAGATAGGCTTCCTCGTTCGAGCACTTCGCCGATCCAAATCCCGCCAGGGCCCCGGAACCGTGCTCGTCCTTGATCTCACGAAGCCGTGTGGCCGCCAGATCGAGCGCCTCGTCCCAGGTTGCCTCTCGGAAAGCCGGCAGCACCTCGTCGTAGTCCACGATGCCTCCGGGTTTGCGGCGCTTCTTTCCCGCTACCTCAGCAGAGAGCGGCCCTTTCGGATAGGCGCTCTCCTTGCGGATGAGCGGCACCTGCAGGCGCTGCGCATGGGCGGCGTAGTCGTACCCGTAACGACCCTTCACGCAGAGGCGTCCCTGGTTCACGGGACTTTCTTCCCGCCCCGTTACCTCGACAACACGGTTCTCCTGCACGTGGTACGTCACTGCGCAGCCGACACCGCAGTACGGGCAGAGCGACTCCACCTTGTGATCTTCTCCGGCATCGGCTCTGCGTTTGTTGACGAGCGCGCCTGTGGGACACACCGCCTGGCACTCGCCGCATGAGACACAGGTCGATTCGCCCATCGGCAGGCCGTGATCAAAGCCGATCCAAGCTCCGCTGCCCTTGCCAAGGCGTCCGATCACGTCGTTGACCTGGATCTCGTTACAACCGCGGATACAGCGGTCGCACAGGATACAGGCCGAGAGATCGACGTCGATCACTTTGGAGGAGGAATCACGCAGCGCCTGAGCGCCCCCCTGCGTGGAAGCTACCGGCCCACCGTTCGAGAAGCGTCCCGGCCGCGCCTCGTAATGCTGTGCCCAGCGCTCCAGGTCACAGCCGTTCTCGGTGCCGACGGCAGCGCAGGGGGAAGGATGTCCGGCCATCAGGAGCTCGAGCAAGGTGCGCCGCGCGGCCTCCACTCTCGGGGTGGCGGTCTGCACCTCGATCCCTTCCTCCACCTCGCGCGTGCACGACGGCACGAGCAGGCGCGAGTCCTTGACGTCGACGACGCAAAGACGGCAGACACCTACCGGCCGCAGGCGCGGATCGTGGCACAGGACCGGGACCTCGATCCCCTCCCGGCGCGCGGCCTCCCAGAGACTGATCCCGGAAGGGACCGAGACCTGCCTGCCGTCCAGCTTGAATGAGACCGTGTTCGCCATCGTCAATCCCGGATCTTCAAGCCTTATCACCCATGGCTCTGACCCACTCGTCCGGCCAGTGACGCTGGACCGAAAGGAGGGGGTTGAGCGCCACCTGGCCGAGGCCGCAGATGCTGGTGAGCGCCATAGCCTGGGACAGCTCCTCGAGGGCCCGGTTCGTTTCGCCCCGGCCCGAGGCAGCGCCTCCCGCCTCGATGAAACGCACCGCCGTCGATGTACCCTCCCGGCACGGAACGCACTTGCCACACGATTCGTCGCGGAAGAAGCGTACGACGTTCAGGGCCATATCGACCATGTCGGTACCCTCCGCCACCACCACCACAGCTCCGGATCCGAGCATCGATCCGCGCTCGGCGAGCGCCTTGAACTCGAGCGGTACATCGAGCTCAGAAGCCGGCAGGAATCCCGACGACGCACCACCCGGGGCAAAAGCCTTGATGGCGGATCCCCGGACTCCCCGGCCGTACTCCTCGATGAACCGGCGCGCGGTGATTCCGAGCGGCACCTCATAGACACCGGGGCGGTTTACGTGGCCGGACAGGGCCAGGAATTTGAGCCCCTTGCCACCATTCTCTCCGTGCCCGGCGAACCACTCCGTGCCCCGCCGGAGGATGGCCGGCACGAACGCGAAGGTTTCAACATTATTAATGGCGGTGGGCCGGTTCCACAGCCCGTGGGTGCCGGGAAACGGGGGTTTGTTGCGCGGCTCGGCGCGTTTCCCTTCCATCGCCTCCAGCAGAGCGGTTTCCTCTCCACAGATGTAACCTCCGGGGCTCTCGAACAGGCGTACTTCGAGGTGCCGGTCCGAGCCTGCGGATTCTCCGCCCACCAGCCCGGCGGATCGGGTCTGCGCCAGGACCTCCTCGAGAAGACGCATCGGCTCGCCGTACTCGTGGCGGATGTAGATCCAGCCTTCGTGCGCCCCAACGGCCCACATGCA
>CBEVTG010000242.1:0-4009 GCA_965552745.1 uncultured bacterium | reverse complement strand
CCATGCCCGGAGCCCGCGGGGATCCTTCGGAGCTCATATCGCCCGCATCCTGCGCGCAGGCGCCGATTGCGGCAGCGAGCAGCAGAGCCGCAACCACCCTCGGGACGGTGCATCCAATTCTCCAGTCCGATGCACAGTTTCGATCATCGGTCGCGCTCATGGTCGCCTCGGATCTCTCGGGCCAGTTGGCGGGTGCGGCGACGCATGATACTCGAATCCATCCGCAGGCGCGAGCGGGCGAAGGTGACTCCCCGTAGCCGGAATCGATGCTATCCTGCGCATCGAAATCGAGACGCCACGCCCTGCGAAGATAGGCGCCGGGCAGGTACCGGGCAAGGGGCAGGCCGCCGGTCGAGCAAAGGGGGGATCGCATGACCGGAATTGATTTGCCGATGACCTTCGGTTAGCATTAAAGGAACAAAGAGACCGGGAGAGCGGCTTCCATGGATTTCCTGACCGTCCGGACACCAGAACAGGATAAGTTCGAGATCGAGCTCGATCTTCCCCGGCTGCGCATCGGCCGCTCTTCGGCCAACGATCTGATCCTGAAGGACCCGAACGTTTCGCGTCGGCACGCAGAAATCGAACAGCGTGATGACGGTTACTACGTTCTGGATGTGGGGGGGAAGAACGGCACCTCCGTCAACGATCGGCGCATCAACGGGCCGACAATGCTATGCCGGGGCGATCGCGTCCGGCTCGGTGCCTCACTGCTCGTCTTCGGGGCCAGCACGGCGAGCAACGTTGAGTTCAGCGGCGCGCCCCTGTCGAGCGACAGCGCCACCACGTCACTTCGGGCGGACGAGGTTCGAACCCCAATCACCGGCGCGGATGTTCCCTCGGCAGCCATGAATCTGATCATGGAGGCGGATCAGGAGCTGGTGTTCAACCGTCCGCTGGACGAGCTGCTGCACAGCATCATGGATATCGCCGGCCGGGCGGCCCCCTACGAGGTCGGAGTGCTCGCCCTGCTGGAGGAGGGTGTACTGGTCCCCAAGGTGGTTCGTGTCCCCGCACAGGAGGAGGGACGCACTATTTCCATCAGCAGCTCGATCAGCGATCACGTCATCAACAAGCAGCAGTCGGTGCTGGTGGTGGATGCTCTCTCGGATGATCGCTTCAGGAAGGGACATAGCATCGCCGCCCAGCACATCAAATCCGTGATGTGCGTGCCTCTGTGGAACAACCGAAACGTGATCGGGCTCATCTATGCCGACAGCCGGCGCGGCGTGGGTCTCTACAGCCAGGAAACCCTGCGGGTTCTGACCCATCTGGGGAGTATCGCGGCGATCAAGATCGAAAACGCCCGGCTCTTCGCCCGAGAGCTGGCGGCGCGCAGGATGGAGGATGAATTGCAGAAGGCGGCCGAGATCCAGAGAGGCCTCATGCCGCGCGGAGCCGGCACCATACCGGGCTACACCATCCGTGGCCGGAGCGTGCCCTGCCAGGCGGTGGGCGGTGACTATTTCGATTACGTCGATCTTCCAGGCGGGCGCTTCGGGATCGCTCTCGGAGATGTGGCCGGAAAGGGACTGCCCGCGTCGCTACTCATGACCCACGTGCATGCCAGCGTGCGGGCGCTGTGCGATCTCGACATTCCCCTGGACCAGCTCGTCAGCCGGCTGAACCGGTTGCTGAGCAGGGACGTTCCTGATAATCGATATGTCACGTTCTTCTTCGGAATTCTGGATCCCGGGGAGCACACGCTGGCTTACGTGAATGCAGGCCACAACCCTCCGATCATGGTCCGGGGCTCGGATAGCGTCGAGTTCCTGGCGGTGACCGGGCCTCCGATCGGCCTTTTCGCTGACGCGAAACACCAGGCCGAGAAAATTAATCTCGCTGCCGGGGATCTGTTAATGATCTACAGCGACGGTGTCACGGAAGCTGATGATGCCGAAGGGAACGAATTTGGCGAGAAACGCCTCGCCAGCATCCTCGAGGCGGTACACACCGGTGCTCTTGACGACATCGTGGAGAGGGTGGGCGACGAGGTTGAGAAGCATATCGCGGGACGCCCCCCCCAGGACGATGTGACCCTCCTGGCGCTCAAACGCGACGCATGACCCTCCGCACCAGCGCGTACGCGGGAAGCCCGGCCGCCACGAGCAACATCCCGATCAAAGCTTCTTTGGGCTCGGCCACAGCGCTGGCTCCGAGCACCAGCAGCGCTACGGCCAGGTAGGCAACGGGCGTGAGCGGATAGCCCGGACACTTATAGTGTGCCTCGTCCGGCCGGCGGGCCCGCAGGACGAAGATGGCACACACCGCCAGCGAGGACAGCAGAAGCAACGCCAGCGTGGCCCAGGCCAGCAGCCGTGAGAACGTGCCGGTCGCGGCCAGCAGGGCCGACCAGACACCGCCCACCCACAGGGCGCTCGCCGGCACACCGTGGCGGTTGATCCCGGAGAGGAAGCGGGGAGCCAGCGAGTTGGACGCCATGGCGTAGTAGACCCGCGCCCCAGCCATCAGAGTCACGTTGGCGGATCCGACAATCGCCACGGCGATCAACGCGCTCAGGATCCTCCCAGCCCCTTCTCCGAGCAGTGTCTTTGCGGCCTGGGTTCCTGCGCTCGTCGATCCGTTCAAGATCTCACGGGGCAGGATCCACAGCAGCCCCGCGTTGAACACGACATAAAGAAGCGTCACCAGACCGGTTCCCACCAGCAGGGCTCTCGGCAGGCTTCGCGCCGGGTTGCGGATCTCTCCGGCCACGTAGGCCGCGGCGTTCCAGCCCGAATAAGTGAAGAAGATCGGCAACAGGGCGGCGCCCAGGGCCAGCCCCGGAGAGGGAAGTGCCTCGGGCACGGCCGGTCCGCGGCCGACCTCCTCTCCGCCGCCGAGCAGCATTCCCACCGCGAACAGCAGAAGCAGGCCAGCGACCGGAACGGCCGTGAAGGCTGCGGTGGCTCGGCCCGCCACCCGGGCGCCCGCGGTATTGGCCGCGGTCAGCGCCAGGATCAGGATCGCTCCGCCGGCCGTGGTGGTGCCGTGCGGGAGCTCCTGTAGTGCCGGTACCGCCTGTACCAGATAAGTCATGCTGGCAATGGCCATGGCCGCCGCGGAAGCCGAGAAGGTGAGGACGAAGGCGGTCCAGCCGGTCAGAAAACCCCACAGCGGTCCGAATGCTGCGTTGAGGTACTGGTAGTCACCTCCGGCGTCCGGCAACCGGGTGCCGAGCTCGGCATAGATGGCCGCTCCGGCGAGAGAGATGAAGCCTCCCAGCAGCCAGGCCAGGAGAATCCACGCGGGAGAGGGAAGCTGTGCGGCGACCAGGCCGGGAGTGACGAAGATTCCCGCCCCCACCATGTTCCCCGCCACCAGCCACGCGGCATCCGCCGTCGTCAGCACTCGCCTGAGCTTCACACGTGCATTCTAGCGCGGCCCGGGCGCCGGACGGAGCATGGGCCGTGTGGTACCATCACCGCGCTTTCTCAACCTTCCATGAGATCTCTCTCTGGCAGAGCCGCTCTGATCACCGGAGGCGGCAGCGGAATAGGGCGTGCCGCGGCGTTGATGCTGGCGGCGCAGGGGGCTTCCGTGCTGGTCGTGGGGCGGCGGGCGAAGATGCTGCAGGGCGTGGTGCGCGACATACGCAGCCGCGGTGGGGAGGCCGCGTCCCTGCGCGCCGATGTCCGGCGCGCCGCGGACTGCCGCCGGTCTGTTGCCAGGATACAGAGCCTCTTCGGCCGTCTCGATGTGCTCGTCAACAACGCCGGGGTCTACGAGGGCGGCCGCGTGGATAAGATGTCGCCCGCGCGCTGGCGCAACGTTCTGGACACGAACCTGACGTCCGTCTATCTGATGAGCCGGCACGCCCTGCCGCTGATGAAGCGGGCGAAGCGTGGATCGATCATCAACGTTGCCTCGGTTCTCGGTCTGGTGGGGGACAGGGAGTGCGCTGCCTACTGTGCGTCCAAGGGGGGTATGATTCTCATGACCAAGGCGATGGCGCTCGACCACGCGGGGGAGAAGATCCGCGTCAACGCGGTCTGCCCGGGCGTGGTGG
>CBEVTG010000241.1:0-4022 GCA_965552745.1 uncultured bacterium | reverse complement strand
TTTGGATGTCGGGCAGTTCCAGTTCCTCTCCAAGAATTCTGGCCAGCTCCTCGAGCGTGACATCAACCTCCAGGATGTGTGCGCCGGGAGCATCGCCGGCCTTGCCAGTACCGTCCTGCGGGTCGCCGGAACCGAGCACAGTGCCGACATCGCCCTCTCCCTGGCCGACGCCGGTGCGCTGGTGGGGGGAGAAGGTGAAATGAGGGATGTCGATCTGGGGCAGGGGAATGCTGACGAGATTTTTCCCCCGGCGTCCGATGAGCTCACCGTGCGTGATGTATTTCTTGAGATCACGCTTTATGCGGCCTCGGACAATCTGGCGGAAGCGGTTATGGTCCTGCTCGATCCGGAGTGCCATTGCAGGACGAGAGGTCTCCCCCTCAGCTCTTCACGTCGCCACGCGCGAAGATGCTGGCGATGTAGTTGAGGACGTCGGTTGAGCAGATTTCACAATATCCGTAATCCTTGATGAGCCGCGCCTTGACGACGTCAATTTTCTCCTGGGTGTCGCGGTCGACGACACTGGAGACCAGGCTGGTGAGTTTGATCGAATCCTTTTGATCCTCGAAAAGCTTGAGCTCGAGAGCCTTGTGCAGGCGTTCATTTGTGCGGTAGTTGAACGTTTTTCCTTCCACTGCAAGAGCGCCAATGTAGTTCATGATCTCGCGGCGGAAATCATCCTTGCGATTGTCCGGGATGTCGATCTTTTCTTCGATTGACCGCATCAGGCGCTCATCCGGTTCCTCGTCCTGGCCGGTGTACTTGTTGCGCACTTTTTCTTTTTGCGTGTAGGCCTTGATGTTGTCGATGTAGTTGCCGCACAGGCGTGAAATCGACTCCTCGTCGGCCGAAATCGCGCGCTGGACCTCGTTCTTGGTGATGTCTTCGTACTCCTGCTTGGTCACCTGCAGGAGGTCGCGGTAGCGCTTGCGCAGGTCTTCGTTGTTGATCAGGGAGTGATGCCGGAGTCCGCTCTCCAGTTCGTTCAGCACCATGAACGGGTTGATGCAGCCATCGCCGCGGTCCGAGACCAGAGCGTTGGAAATCTTGTCCTGGATATAGCGCGGTGAAATGCCTTCCATGGCTTCGCGCTGCGCCTCTTTTCGGAGCTCCTTGACGTTGTCCTCGGTGAAGCCGGGGAGCGTCTTGCCGTTATACAGCTTGAGTTTCTGCAGCAGGGTCAGGTCGGCCTTCTTGGGATCCTCCAGGCGCGTGAGCACCGCCCACATGGCGGCCATCTCGATGGTGTGCGGGGCGATGTGCTTGCAGCGAATGCGATCAGGGCTGTAGTCCTTCAGATAGATCTTGATCTCCTCGTTGAGCTTGGTGATGTAGGGCACGTCGATCTTGACCGTGCGGTCACGCAGGGCCTCCATGAATTCGTTGTTCTGCAGTTTGCGGTACTCCGGCTCGTTCGTGTGGCCGATGATGACCTCGTCGATGTCGGTTTGGGCGAACTTCTTGGGCTTGACCTTGTGCTCCTGTGAGGCGCCGAGAAGATCATAAAGGAAGGCGACATCGAGCTTCAGGACCTCGATGAATTCGACGAGCCCGCGGTTTGCAATGTTGAACTCTCCGTCGAAGTTAAACGCCCGCGGGTCCGAATCCGATCCGTACTCGGCAATCTTGCGGTAATTGATATCACCGGTGAGTTCGGTCGAATCCTGGTTCTTCTCGTCCTTTGGCTGGAAGGTGCCAATACCCACGCGGTCCTTCTCGCTCAGGCTCAGCCGCTGGACGCGAATGTGTTGAATGATCTTGAGCCAGTCACCGCCGTAGCGCAGGTTGAGTTCTTTGAAGTGCTGCCGGCATGCGGGGCAAAGATCGCCCTCCACCACAACGCGCCGCTCGGGAGGCAGATTGTGGTTAACCATTTCCAGCACCTTCTGCCGGCTGTCGGCCGGAATGAGGTGCAGCGGATCTTCGTGCATGGGACACGGGAATTCATGAATATCGGAGGTAGTCTTGCGGCCACTGGCGTCTTCGAGCACCCAGTGAAACGAGTACAGGGCGCCTTCGGTCGTGCGCGTGTAATCCTCGAGGCCCTTCTTGAGGAGGCGCACAATCGTGCTCTTTGCCGAACCGACCGGACCGTGCAGCAGCAGCACGCGCTTTTCGGTGCCGTAGCGGTTGGCGGCGGCCTTGAAGATGTTGACCATCTTCATGAGAGGAATGTCGAGACCGTAGACCGCATCCCTGCCACCACGGTCCGGATCATCGAAGAAGTTGTAGTGGACGATCTTCTTCTTGTATTCGAAATATTCCCGGGTGCCCTTCGCGAGGATCATGTCGTAGACGCGCTGGAAGGCAGAGCGCGAGACCTCGGGATGCTTCTGCACGATGTCCAGGTATTCCTCGAAGCTGCCTTGCCAATGCTGCTCGCGGAACCCCCGCAAGTCCTGCATCTCCCCGATGACGTTGAGAATACCGAGACTGGTGGGCATCACTGGTGTCCTCCTACCTGGGCCCGCCGCCTGAACCCAAGGGGTTGCGGGAACAACTCCCATAAACACCGTAGGTTACGACGGCGCGTGTCCTAATATAGTCCTGGCACCCCCCCCTGTCAAAAAAATTGTCATTGTGTGGAGAAAAAACCCTACGCTGGCCAGGGGCCGGGTTTGACGCTGGGTTGGGCACGCATTAAATATAGATGCGCGTCAGCCATGATTGAAACTCACGATCCCGCCCACATCCGCCGGCAGCTCCTGGACCTGCTGGACGAGGACATTCACAACGCAAACCGCGTTCTGGAGGAGCTTGACCACATCTGCGCCGAAAAGGGAATTCCGGCCCACTCGGCTCTGCTCCTCTCGCTCACACATATTTCCTTCGATCAGAAAGAGGCTCGCCAGCACTGGGAGGCAATTCTCCAGCACCATGTGCAGCTCCGCCGCCAGACGGGTCGCCCGGTCGGGGTGCGCCTTGCGGTGTTCGATTATTTCATGAACATCAACCGCAGGATTGTGAGCCCGAAGATCATCGAGCTCGAGATGTACGAGCACGCTGAGCGAACGGCCAGCAATGACTGGTTGACGGGCCTGCATAATCAGCATTTCTTCCGTACATGCCTGCGCACCGAACTCAGGCGCTGCAAGCGCTTCGGTCTGGTTTTTTCGCTGCTTTATCTCGACATCGACAATTTTCGCTACCTGCGCGAACGGCTCGGACACGCCGTTTCCGACGTGCTGCTCAAGGAGGTTGCGGTTCTCATCAAGAACAAAGTGCGGGACATCGACGTGGCGGCGCGCTGGAGCGGAGAAGAGTTCCTGGTGTCGTTGCCGGAGACAGAGCGCATGGGGGCCTACGTGGTTGGCGAGCGCATCCGCGCGGCAGTCGAGCAGCACTTCTTGCGCCGCGAACACGCCGGCAAAGCGGTGCGCCTGACGCTGTCAGGCGGGATCGCAGAGTACCCCTCGGATGCGGGGGTGGGCGAAAAACTGATCCTCGCCGCAGCCGAGGCGCTCTATCAGGCCAGGCAAGAGGCAAGAACCGGGTGAGCGTTTTCTTCCGTGAGAAGCGCGACTATATCCGCTTCGACACCCGCCGGCGCAAGCTCAGTGTGCAGGCCCTGGACTCGGCCGCCCCGGGTCCCGCCCAGTCGGGATTGCAGGCCAGGAATATCTCCCGCAGCGGCATGCTGTTTGAGAGTGACACCGCGTATCAGCTCGAGCAGGTCCTGGAGATCGTCTGTACCAGCTCGGATGGTGGGGCGACCCTCACCGTGCAGGGACGCGTGGTCCGGGTCGAGGAACTGGAGGTTACCCCTCCCGCTCCGCGCTACGAGATCGGAGTGATCTTCCTGTTCCAGTGGGAACAGCAGGAATCGGAGATCGCTGAATTTCTGCGCCGTGAACAGCTCGACACCTCCAAGCCGCTGGCCCCGACACCCCGCTCCTGAGGCCGCCCCCGCGGCTCCCGCCTCTGCCGGTACCACCCCACCGCGATCTCCGTCCGGGATACAATTAGTAATCATGGTAATCGTCGGAATCGATGCCTGCGGGCCCGTGAGCAGTGTCGCCCTG
>CBEVTG010000240.1:0-4034 GCA_965552745.1 uncultured bacterium | reverse complement strand
GTACGGTTGGGAGTGATCAGCCGCCGACCTGGGATAGCAGGGATCGAACGTCGGGCTGGTCGGGGTCGGCCTCGAGGGATTGCTCCAGAAGCCGGCGTGCCTCATCGGGTCGGCCGCTTTGCAACTGGGCGAGCCCCAGGGCGTTCAGGATGGACGGATCGCGGGGAAATCTGTTCCGGGCGTGCTCCAGCAGCTCGATGGCGCGCGACAGCCGGCCGCGACTTGCCTCCAGCGCGCCCAGGGTGGTCAGGAGCCCGCGGTCGTCCGGAGTTATCCGCAGACCTCGCTCGAGCGCTGCGATGGCCTGCTCCGTCTGTCCCTGAGCAACCAGACATTTCGCCTGGTTGGCGAGCGCCGGCGCGCTGTCCGGACTCTCCTCCAGCGCCGCAAGGATATGAGGTTCTGCTTCCTGGCAGCGTCCAGCGCTGACAAGCAGGCCCGAAAGGTAATTCAAGTGAAACACCGAGCGCGGAGCGATCTCCAGGGCTTTATGCAGGCGACGCATGAGATCTTCACGGCCGCCGGGCGAGGGGTCGAGCGTGAACAATGCATCGATTGCCTCGGTGCGCAGCGGCTGGGCATCGAGCGCCCTCCGGAAGTGTCCGGCCGCCTCCTGCGAACGGCCCGCATGGGCCGCCAGCACGCCTCGGCCCGCGTGCGCCGAGGATGCGTCGCTGAGGCCATCGAGGAATTTCTCGAGGATGGCCTCATGCTCGGCGGCGGTGGCGACCTCGGCAATCACCGGTACCCACTCCGGCGGAAGTGACGGAAGGGCCAGGAGGCGTTCTGCGGCCTCCCACGCTGCGGCGGTGTTGCCGCCCTGGAACTCGCTCTCCATCCACTTGTACAGGCCCGGCGCGTGCCGGGGGAAGCGCTCGGCGACCGAACGGTATTCACGCGCCGCCTGCTCCCATTCTTCCTGTTCGGCATAAACGGTGCCGAGGTTCATGTGTGCGGTCAGAAACTCGTTGCGGAGATTTCCCTGCGGGGTCGAGCGCGGATTCTCGCCTTCTGCACCGATCGGGGCTGGAGAGCCTCCCACGTATCCAAGCGCCCGCAGGCGCGCCAGAGCCTCGGTTCGCTCCCCCTGCGGGAGTATTGTCGAGTCCGGGGTTTCGGAGCCGAACTGAACATCGAGTTGCGCTACCGATCGGAGGGGGTTCTGACGGACAAGAGAGGGTTCCAGTGCTTCCAGGAGCGCTCGTCCGGGCAAACCCTCAGGCACGGGAATTCCACACAGGAACAGGAGGGTCGGGAAGAGATCGTAGATCGACACCGAGCCCAGATCGGTCTTGCGCACGCCTGGCCCGGCAAGGATGAATATGCCGTGGACCCGGTGCCAATCAGCGGCGCCGCCCTCGAACTCGTCTGCCGGCCGGAGAGGACGTGCCTCGTCGCTCAGAAAGCCGTGGTCCGAAACCACCAGAACGACGGGCTCACGTTCCGGCGCACTCGGGTTGCGGCGCGCGATCAAATCTCCGAGAAGCTCATCCTGGTACCGGTAAAACTCTTCCACCGTCTTGCTGAAGCGGGTCGCCTCACCTGACGGAACCTCCATGCGCAGCGGTGGCGCGTAATGCATGAAGCGGTGCGAAACTTCGTCGATTCCCTGGTAGTAAACAGCCAGCAGATCCGGCTGCAGCACAGCGCGCGCCCAGAGCGCCAGCGCGTGGTAAGTGCGGGTTGAGGCCAGGATCTGGCGCAGGTGCCCGAGCCGATCCTCGAATTCCTGGCCCGCCTGGGGCGCTGGCCGCGCCTCGAGGTCGGCCACGTCAGGATCCGTCAGAAGCGCAAAGCGTCTCAGATCGTTCCATGGAACATCGCTCCCGGAAGTGATGCGCTGGCGAACCTCGTCCCAGGCAGGCGCTGGAAACACCTTGTGGGAGGAACTCCCCGCATCGTCAAGAGCGAAGAGGGAGTAGGAGACCCGATCGCTCACCATGAGGCCGGCCACTGGTTCCGCGGGCCAGGTCGCCCACCAGCCGATCCAGGCGCCATGCAGGCCGTAACTGGTAAGAATGTTCCAGAGCGCCGGACGGCGGCGCGCGCGGCTGCTGATTGGAGTCCGATCCTTGATTGCCGGGTCGTAGACCGCGAAGTCAACGATGCCGTGACGGTCAGGGCTCACGCCGGTAACCATGGAGGTCCACAGAAGGGGGGACAGCAAGGGCCGTGCCGAGCGCAGCTGGGCGCGGGCGCCACGGCTCATGAGGCTCGCCAGGGTCGGGAGCTTGCCCGCAGCCAGCAGAGGTTTCATGAATAGCCAGTCGGCACCGTCGAGGCCGATGAAGATGATGGGGGTGTGAAGCGGTCGGCTGCTCTGTCCCCCGGCGGCAGCGGCGCCCAGCTTCAGGTCAACCACCCTGGATCCGGGCAGGGGGGCATCGGAGGATCGCAGGCGTTCCAGAACGGTGCGCCGGACGACCCCCGTGTACAGCAGGTTACCGCGCTCACCGGCGATCGTCTCCTCCAGTACCGAGGTGAGTGCTTCCTTCCAGCGTTTTCCGGGGGAACCGAGTTCGAGGCTCCCCGAGACGTGCTGAATGGCCTCGGGATCGACAAGGAACTCGAGCCGGTAGCTGACGGCCAGGCGGGACCCCTCCGGCGTGTCGAGGTGAGCTTCGCCGTCGAGGCTGAACGGACCCGGCCCTTCAAGTTCCGGTCTCGAGGCGAAGAGGCGCAGATGCCAGCCTGAGGGCAACACCTCGCCGCTGGGCAGCACGCCAATATTTCCGCGCGGAACGCGCGTGACGCCTGCCATGAAGCCGGTGATGATGAGCGCTGCGAGGGCGATCAGAAAGATCCATGTCCGCCCACCAGCGCCTGGTCTCATGGCCCCTATCCCTGGACCTTGAAGAGCACTTCTCTGAACGTGGAGGTGTTCGAGATCATGTCCTGAGCTTCGATCCGCACCAGGTAGGAGCCCGGTGGAAAAGTGGACAGGGGTACTTCGTAGGCGTGAACCTGCGAAGTCTGGCCGGACAAAACGATGGCTTTGGAAACCGGCTCGAAGCTCTTGCCCTTCAGCCTGTAGAAGCGGTAGGAGATGTTCAGAGACGGTAACTTGGTGACCGGGTCCGTGGGTGCGTTGTAGACCTGGAAATAAAATGCGGCGTTCGAGTTCCTCTTGAGCTCGGGATCGAGCCTGGGCACCAGCCTCCACCGGCTCAGAACGTAAGGAGTGCGGCCGGGTTCACTGCCTTCCGGGGCTGGCTCGAGATTCTCGGACAGGATGACGCTCGACATTTGCAACTCCGATCCGTGGAAATCGGGTACCTCCAGGTTGGTCACGTGCGTGGCGATGGAGCCGCTGACGCGGTCCTCGAGGGCAAAGCTGGCCTTGTAGATACCGGGTTCCAGCGCCAGCCGCGCCTGCCACACGAGGTTTTGATTATAGAGGGCGTCGGCATTGTTCGGCGACGCCGCGAAATGGCCGGGCGAGGTGAGGGTGAACGTATCCAGCTCATCCTCTTCGTTCGTGATGCGCGTTGTAATCATGACATCGGGTGCGTCGGCTCCCTGACTCCTGTGCCGGAAACGCAGCGCCGAAGATCGGGTTCCGAGGCTCAGGGTCAGGAACGTACGCTCTTCCGTGGCTTTGAAGTAATCAACGCGTATATGGAGCGGTAATTCCCCAAAAAAAGTACGGGTGACGATCTGTTCGTTTAGCACCTCATAGTTCGGCAGCTGTAACTTCGTGAGATCTCCCAGCAGAGACAGATCGCTGGAGCCGCCGTACACGCCGCGCGAGCGTAGCAGCGGATCCACAGCGCCGGGTGCGCCCTGGTACTGTGTGCTGAGAGGATTGTTCCGGGGATCCGGTCCGAAGAGCCAGGCCTCCATACCGATATTGGGTTGGTGCGGAGCCACGCCGCGGTTGACGTCGGCGACATCGGTGGGACGGACGGTCATGATGAACTCGCCGGTGGTGTCTCGGGCAAAGGCGATGAGGATCTGTGGATCGAGATCCGCACGGAAGCGATTGCGGTAGGTCCACAGGATGGTGCCCCTGTGGTCCCTCGCCATGGTGTCGT
>CBEVTG010000239.1:0-4049 GCA_965552745.1 uncultured bacterium | reverse complement strand
CTGTCGCCCGGCCCTCAGGCGCGGCCGCGAAGACGAGCTCGTAGTAGTAGGTGTCCCGCGCCTCGAGCTCGCCCGTACTCAGGAGCCTGCGCGCCGCGCGGGCCGCCACCCAGCTCAGGCTGTTGCGTTTCCTGCAGGAGCGCAGGTTTGAACGTGTGGGAGGTGAGAAAACTCTCGAGGTCGACGTGAGAGTGATCGCCGCGACCAACAAGAACCTGATCGAAAGCATGGAAAAGGGGGGGTTCCGCAACGATCTTTACTACCGCCTCAACGTCATCCCCATCAACCTCCCCCCCCTTCGCGAACGAGTCGAAGACATACCACTTCTGAGCCAGCAATTCCTGGAGCGATTTTCGAGAAAAATCGGCAAAACAGTGGGCGGATTTTCTCAGGAAGCCGTGGATGCGCTGACGCGCTACCGCTGGCCCGGAAACATTCGTGAGCTCGAGAACGTGCTCGAGCGCACCATTGTGCTCGCGAAGAATGATCTGATCGGTATCGACGAATTACCAGTCAGCCTCCGAAAAAACCTCCAACCGCGAAACGACGTGGGATTGTCGCTCTACGAGCACGAACGTCTATACATTCTCAAGAAGCTCGCAGAGTGCAACTGGAACAAGAAGCTTGCCGCATCGGTGCTCGGAATCAATCGCAGCAGTCTTTACAGCAAGCTCAAGAAGTACGGGATCAATCCTCGCTCGCCCGAGAGCAGTTGAGGAACAGACAGTCGCATCACTTATGTCTACAAAAACACCATCGTGGTTTGACCGCTTGATGGGAGGAGACTGGCACCAGCTGGGCGGCCTGCTGAAAGCCTACATCCTGTTCACGACCGTTGTCGGCCTCGGCGTTCTGGGCTGGGCCATCCAGTCCCCACAGCTCATTATCAACACCGAGCTCGTGGCCCTGCTGATCATCAGCGCTCTTCTCGGACCCCGCACGGTTCGCATGGGATACACCAAGGGCACCCGCATCGAGCTGATGATCTCTCATCCTCTCACCTTCACGGCCATACTCATTTTGGGAACTCCGGCCGCTATTCTGGTCGCTGAAACCAGCCTCCTGGTGTCGCTCTTCACGTCTCAAAGGGCTACGCGTCGCTACAGGCGCTGGTTCAACGTGGCGATATTCGCCATGACCACAGCCGCCGGAGGCGTGGTGTTCGAGCTCATGGCCACCCGTTCCGACAACGTCATGTCGACCCGGAGCATCGTCGCTCTGCTTGCGGCTGTGCTGTCGTACTACATCGTCAATACGGTCGGGATAGCCATTGCGGTGGCCCTTTACAACAAGGCCCCATTTTCTCGTGTGTGGCACGAGAATTTCATGTGGTCCGCACCGAGCTACGTCGCGGGTGGATCGATCTCTCTGGCCGTCGCGTATTTCATTCTACAATTCGGCATCGTCAGTCTGATCCTCGCGCTTCCGTTCTGCGTTCTTCTCTACTACTCGTACAAGCTGTACATGGATCGACTCTTTGAGGAGCGCAAGCACTCTGAGGAGATTACGCGAATCAATCTGGCGCTGGAGCACAAGGTGCGAGACCGCACCAAGGAGCTAGAGGAGCTCAATCGTAAGCTCCAAAGCTCCAACAAGGAGCTGCAACGCGTAAGCCACCTCAAGAGCGAGTTCCTTGCCAACATGTCACACGAGCTACGCACGCCACTGAACGCCATCATCGGCTTCTCTGAGCTCCTCATTGATCGGACTTTCGGCGAACTCAACAACGCTCAGACGGACTATGTCAACGACATACTGAGCAGCGGCCGGCATCTTCTGGATCTGATCAACGACATCCTTGATCTGTCCAAGATCGAGGCCGGCAAGATGATCCTGCGTGTCGAGCCCTTTGAGGTGGGGAGCGTCGTCGCGGAGGCAATGACCATTCTTCACGTGGCCGCCACCCGCAAGAAGATCGAGTTCACGGAAGATGTTCCTCACGATCTTCCGCTTTTCAGCGGTGATCGAGGAAAGTTCAAGCAAATCCTCAACAACCTGCTATCAAATGCCGTCAAATTTACGCCTGAAGGCGGGCGCGTGTCACTGGCTGTCCGCCCGAATAAAGAGGGTATAGAGGTCTCTGTTTACGACAGTGGGATCGGCATCAGCGAGGATGATCAGCGTCGGATCTTCGAAGCCTTCATGCAGGTGGACGGTTCCTATTCGCGGAAATATCAGGGTACCGGTCTAGGGCTGACTCTTGTAAAGAAGTTCGTCGAAATGCATGGCGGCCAGCTCGCCGTCGAATCGACGGCGAACGAAGGAAGTCGATTTTTCTTCTATCTGCCCAGCGCCGCTCTCACCTCCGGCGATATCCTGCTGCCCGCGGATAGTTCAAATCGACCTGCTGATCGCCAGGACACTCAACAAATTGACCTGGCCGGTGATCCATCAGCCATCCTCAAGCCACCCGGCACGGAGTTGGGGAATGCCACCGATTACCAGATCCTCGTGGTTGAGGATAACCCTACAAACATGAGACTGATCTGTGACCTTCTATCAAGCAAGGGATACCGAATGGTCCAGGCACCGGATGCACGGACAGCGATCGAGCTCGCCGGAAAGCTCTCTCCCGATCTCATCATCATGGATATCCAGCTACCAGACATGGATGGTGTGGAATGTACGAGAGCTTTGAAGAGCAATCCGCGCACCACACATATCTCCACGGTGGCGTTGAGCGCTCACGTGATGAAAGGCGATGAGGAGCGGGCGCGCGAAGCAGGTTGCGTGGGGTACATCCGCAAACCGATCGATACAGAAGATTTTCCAAAACAGATTGCCCGATACATTCAATCAAGAAAATCCGTGACCTCCAGGGAGTAGAACATGAGCAAAGCACCAAAGATTCTGATAGTGGATGACGACGAGAGGAACGTACGCCTGATGGAATCAATCCTGCGGGCGAACAAATACGATGTCATCACTGCCTACGACGGTGAAGAGGCTCTGAAGATCGTCAACGAAGAGCTGCCCGATCTATTGCTTCTCGATGCCATGATGCCGAAAGTAAACGGGTACGAAGTATGCCTGAGGCTCAAAAAGCGGCCCGAGACCCAGTTGGTTCCCATCATCATGGTGACCGCACTCAGCTCCCTCGAAGACAAGGTTCAGGCCCTGGAGATCGGAGCCGATGATTTCCTCGCAAAACCCATCAACCGGCTGGAGCTGCTGGCCAAGATGCGTTCGGTCTTGCGAGCCAAATCGCTGCACGATGAAATCGCGCGCACGAAGGCGGCGCTGGAAGAAAAGAATCAGGAACTCTTGAAACTGGAGCACCTCAAGGACTCTCTCATGCAGATGATTGTCCATGATCTCAAGAACCCCTTGACCGGGATCATGGGTAACATCGAGCTGCTCATGCGCAAAGGAAGCAATATTGAGGACGAGAAACGCAAGCACTTGCTGCTCAAGGCACGGGATAGCAGCAACCGCCTGCTCAAGATGATCATGGACCTTCTCGATATCTCCAAGCTTGAAGAGGAAAAGATGGACTTGCAGTGGTCAGGATTCGATGTGACGGAGGTTGCCAGAGAAACTCTCAGGGAGCTGCGAGGCGTTTGTGAAGTTGAAAAAAAGACGCTCGTGTTCGAGAACGAAGATACGCCGGTTGAAATCAACGCCGATCGCGAGCTCATCCAGAGGGTGATCGGAAATCTCCTGAACAACGCCATCAAGTATTCCCCGGAGAACACCGAAATTAAGGTCAGTATCACGCCGGGCCAGAAAGAGACGGTGGTTTGTGTCGCCGATCAGGGCCATGGAATTCCACCTCAATACCATGAGCGGATCTTCGAAAAATTTGCCCAGGTAGATGCCAAGAAATCCGGACACAAGGCAGACCGCGGACTGGGGCTGACTTTCTGCAAGATGGCCGTTGAGGCCCACGGTGGGCGTATCTGGGTGGAGAGCGCCGATTCTACGGGCAGCAAGTTCTCATTCAGCCTGCCGGTTCTCGCGGACTCGCCGAAACAGGGTTCCGAGAAGGAGCCGCAAACCGCGGCTGCATCTCGATGAAGGTAATGAGTGCGGAAGGATGGATCTAGACG
>CBEVTG010000238.1:0-4059 GCA_965552745.1 uncultured bacterium | reverse complement strand
TACCCAGGCCAAGATGAACCCGCCCCTGAGATCAGAAGAGGATCGAGCGGCCGTGATGGAAGGGATTCTGGACGGCACCCTCGAAGCCATTGCTACCGACCACGCGCCCCACGATGCCATGGAGAAAGCAGCCGAGTTCGATAGGGCGCCTTTCGGTATCATCGGCCTGGAGATGGCAGTGTCTATCTCACTCGACCGGCTCGTGCATGGAGCGGGCATGAAGCTCGCCGAGATGATCCGGCGCTTCACGGAAGGACCGGCGCGCATTCTCGACCTCCGGAGCCGGGGGACCCTGGCGCCGGGCTCTCATGCTGATGTCACCGTTCTGGACCCCGATCGCGAAGTAACGGTTGAGATGGATGCCCTGCGGTCGCTCAGCCGGAACTGCCCGTACGCCGGCTGGAAGCTGCGGGGTGCTCCGGTGATGACGTTCGTGGGCGGCAGCCTGGTCTGGCGCTGTCAGTGAAGCCTTCTTGACGCCGGAGCGCTGAACGTCCGGCAGTACCGGCGCCGAGGTCCGTCATGGAACCCTCTCCAACATGAGTGATACCCGGCGTTTCGTGGTCGCCTTCTCACTGCTGTGGGTTTTCTTCATCGGTGAGTTCCTGTTATTCCACGTGCGAATTCTGAAGGGCGACCAGTCTCGCGTGCGTCACGCCGATTTGCGCCTGCAGCTCGAGCCTGATGAAGGCAGAGCTCGCGTCTCGGCGGCCCTCGAGATTCACTCGGAGCACGGTGGGCGGCTGCCCGATCTCAGCCTGATCCTGCCGATTGCCGCGAGGCGCGTACGCCTCCGCGACGCAGATGGCCGATCCATCCCATTCCGCCGTCGATCCGAAAAGCGGCTCTATCTCACGGCAGTGCCTCTCGCCGGTGGGGGGAGGGAATGGAAGCTCGAAAGGTTTGCCGAGCCCCGTATTGATCTGAAGCCGGGTGTGACCAGTCCCTCGATCGTGCACGTGGAATTCGAGCTCGACGGCAGTCTTTTGCGGGGGCGGTCGTCTCTGCGGGCCGGCCGCACCCTGCTGACCGGCCTCTGGACTCCTAGACAGGCAGTTCCCCCGGGCGCCCCGCCGGCGCGCTTCACGTACAGCATGCAGGTGCGGGTGCCCGAACCGGCCCGCGCCGTGGCGAGTGGACATCTGATCAGGCGCGCCTCCGAGAACGGCTGGGCCACCAGTTCCTGGAGCAGTGTGTGGCCGGTCTCCGACATATGGATCCTCAGCGCATCCCTGAGCGAGTACAGTGCAGGCGACTCACAACGGCGCGTGAATGTTTACCTGCGCCCGGGCCAGGAAGCCGCGCTCGCTGAGCAGATCGCACAGAACGCCCTGGCCGCCTGGATTGCCCTGCAAGCCACGGCTGGCCCGCTTCCGGAAACGGAGTGGCACCTGGCAGTGGCGGGGGATCTCGGCGCCATCGCGCGCGCCCGGCCGCCCCTGGTGTTGCTCGATTCAGGGCTGTTCCTGAAACCCGCGCTCCGATCCGGTTCCATCCAGGAGCAGCGTTCCTGGATCGCACAGGAGATGGCGCGCGCCTGGCTCAGGGGGACCCATTACCACAGGTTACCGAACACCGCGCGGACGCTGACGGGGGCCACGGCATCGGTGCTCGCGCAGATCGCGCTCTCGCGGCTCGAGCCAGGCGAGAACCCGGGAGGAAATCCTCCACCCCCTCGCGCGGACGATCTCACCCTGCGCCTGGAGTGGATGATGCGCTGCCGGGCCTATGCGGGAGACGGTGCCCATCGAGCCCCCCTGACCCCACAGGGCACGCCGGTCTCTCTGCTCATGAGCGCCGCCAAGCTGCCGGCGATTCTCTCCACCATCGCTTCCCAGCTGGGGTCCGGCACATTTGTGCAACAGGTGACGCAAGAGTCGAATGACAGTCTCGTCGAGCGGCTGGCATCAGCGCGCGGAGGAGCAGCGCTGGCCACGCTGCTTGGAACAGAATGGCTACCGGATCTCAGCGTCCAGGAGGTGCGGCCGGACGGAGAGGGGGTCTCGGTCATCGTCGCGGAGCAGGGTCAGGCGGTGGTGCCCCTGAAGGTAGACGTCATGCTCGAGGACAGCGCGGGAACGCTCCTCCGGCGCCGTGTCCTGGTTCCGCCTGGTGGCCGGGCCGTCGCACGGTTTGAGGAAGCCAGCGGCTGGCGCCGGGCCGAGGTGGATCCCGACCGCTGGATTTACCAGGCCAATCTCGATAACGATGTTGTGCCCGAGAGTCGGAGTCCCTGGCTGTCAGTGCAGGCAATCTGGGATGCCCGCCAGGCCGTCACCCGCGGGGACTTCGAGCTCGCCGCTGAGCGTGCGCAGGCCGCGGCCCGGCTTGACCCGACGCAGGGCGAGGCACACTACTGGACCGGGTTCTCGCTGGTGAAATTGGGCCATGGCGCTGAGGCTCTGCCCTGGTTGGAGCAGGCTCTGGAGGTGCCGCTCACGAGCGACATCGTCGCGGTTGAGACCCTCTACCAGCTGGGCCTGGCGCACGAGATGCTTCGCCAACCCCGCAGAGCACACGAGTTCTATCAGACGGTGGTCGAGGGAGCGTGGACTTCTTTCAGCGTGGAGAGGGCGCGGAGGGCTCTGAGCCGGCTGGACGATCACTGATGCGTGAGCCTGCTACCGGGGTACGGTCGGCGGCCTCGACGGGTTTGAGGGAAAATTCCGCCAGGGAACGGTGGGTCGGACGATCGCGCTCGTAGAACCAGCGATAGCAGGAGTCCAGTCGTTCGTCCAGCATGGAGAACACGCGCTCGAACTCATCGCGGTGAACAGCTCCCGCCTCCTCCAGGAGTTGTCCCCGTCGGGCCAGGCGACCATTCACCGTGATGTTCCAGAGCACGCGGTAGCGCTCGGAGAAGAGGTGCCGCCGTCCGGGCTCCGTGCCTGCGGGCGCGAGGTCCGGTCGGTAACCGAAATCGGGATCGAGCATGTCGCTGATATGCATGAACTCGTGGCGCAGGCGCTTCAGGAGATGGGGCGGATCGGCAAACGATTCGGCACACAGCGCGGCCCTGAGGGGAATACCTCACTCACCTCATGGATTCTTCACATACGCATTAGGTCGCATATAGAACCACCAGTTCAGCGCTAAACATAAAATGTAGAAAATAGAAAAACCATACAATGCATATTCGGGTGTGGTAGCCTTGATCTGTTCTCCGAAAACCTTGGGAACGATAAAGGCGCCATACGCTGCCACGGCCGAGGTCCAACCCAGTACGGGTCCTGCCTGCTCTTCATTGAACACCACAGCGATGGTTCGGAATGTAGAACCATTGCCACCTCCCGTCGCTGTAAATAAAATAATGAACAGGATAAAAAATAGCCAGAAATATTCTTCGGGATTCGCAGATTTGTACGCCGCCGTCATGAAATAGGCTACACCCAGCGCCGATGCGATCATCACAACAGATACGATCTGGGTGACCTTTGCACCCCCCACCTTATCCGATATCCATCCGCCCACAGGACGTATGAGAGCGCCAATGAATGGCGCCATCCAGGCGAACATTAGAGCACTTGGTCCATTGGGGTTTATCGCATCATGGACCAGCACACCATCAGGACCTGGAACGTGGGTAAAGCCAAATATCACTTTGATGGCCAATGGAAATGCGGCAGAATAACCGATGAATGAACCGAAAGTCATGGTGTAAATGACAGTCATCGCCCAGGTGTGTTTGTTATCGAATATTTTATACTGCCTTTTCAGGTTTTCCTTCAGTGATCCTGGGGAAAGTGACTTCATGAGTATCACTGTCATAGTAATGATAATGGGTAGGATGATCCATTTATTCTTCAATATATTATCTGTAAACCAGCTTCCGCCTGCAAATCCGGTAGGCGCTGGCAGAATAAAATAGAGACCTATTGCCGCCGTTATGAAGCCGATCATTAATAAAAATGAGATTTTTGCAAAGGCTGATAAAGGATTGCCGGGATTGGGCGTCACGGCTTCCGTCGCGATATTGTTCATCCCGAACCAGCCGGCAAATGCCAATGGGATCAGGATCAGCAGCCAGACAAAACCCGCATTCTGTATCCATGCATCGGT
>CBEVTG010000237.1:0-4067 GCA_965552745.1 uncultured bacterium | reverse complement strand
GGCGCTCGATCTGCAGGGAACGATGAAGAGTGCGATATGGGCTCTGGCTTCGGGTGCCCGCCGGCGGGTCGGTTTCGGCCGTGGTTGGGCGCGCGACGCCTCCTGGCTTCTCACCCATGACGGAGTGCGGCCGGGTCCGCAGGCGCGCTCGAGGCTCCAGCAGTTTGTGGCGCTCGTGCGGGCTCTCGGAATCGAGGAAAACCCCGCGCCCTCCAGCCTGCAGGTGACGCTTCCGCGTTCGGAGGAGCGGCGCGAGGGAATTTCGCAGTGGGTCAGCGAGCGAGGCTTCGATCACAAGCCGTGGGTCGTGATCTACCCTGGCTCGAGCCGCTCCCAGGAGTTCAAGCGCTGGCCGGCTCCCCGCTTTGCCGAAGTGGGAAGGCGCCTGGTGGCGCGAGGGGTCGGGGTGGTGATCGGCTGGGGTCCGGGCGAGAAAGAGCTGGCACGTGACGTCGAGGCAAGCTGTGCGGGAGGTGCCGTGCTGGCGCCGGCCGGAGATCTTCTGGATCTGGCGGTTCTCCTGGCCGCGACACGGGCCTTCATTGGCAACGACAGCGGCCCTCTGCACCTGGCCTGGGCGGTGGGCACGCCGGTGGTGGGGATCTACGGGCCGACCGACCCGGAGCTCAACGCCCCACCGGGACCTTCGCACCGTGCTCTGTATGCCGGGCCGCCGCGGCGCCCGGGCGAGAGGCGACCGCGCCGGCCGGTCTATCTGGATCAGATCCGGGCGGAGGACGTGGAAGCCGCCGTTTCCGAGCTGCTGGACCTCTCCGGAACGACGGCCGCTCGAGCATGAGCCAGAACTTCACCGAAATGCAGGGAGAGCCGATCGATCCGGCCGCCATCCGGCGGATCTTCGTACGGGCGCCGAACTGGATCGGCGACTGGGTGATGGCGACTCCTGCCCTGCGCGCGATCCGGGAACGCTTTTCTAACGCCGAGATCGTGGTGCTGGCCCGGGGCGTGGTGGCGGATGTGTGCGCCGGCCAATCGGTTGTGGACCGGGTCGTGCGCTACGAGCCGCGCGGTGCGCACCGTTCGCTGGGGGCGCGCTGGACTCTGGCACGGGAGCTGCGGCGGAAACGGTTCGATCTGGCGGTGCTGTTTCCGCGCTCGTTCGAATCGGCGCTTTGGGCTTTTACTTCCGGTGCCCGTCGCCGGCTGGGCCACCGGGGTGACGCTCGAGGTTGGCTGCTGACGCACCGGCTTCCGGCGGTCAACACACGCGATCCCCGGCACCATGTCGATCTGTTCTTCGATCTGGCTCGCGCGCTCGGGGTGAAGAAAGATCCCGGTCCGATCGAGTATGTGATCAGCGGCGACGATCGCATCGCGGCGCGGGAGGCACTGCGTGAAGCCGGAGACGACGGAAGCGGACCTTATGTTGCGATCCATCCGGGAGCGTCGAAGGCGCCAAGGGGGTGGCACCCGGAGCGCTGGGAAGCGCTCGCGTCCCGCATCGCAAAAAAATGGGGCGTGCGCCTGCTTGTGCTGGGCGGTCCGGCCGACGAGACCACGGCTGCGAAGATCGCCGCTGCGGCAGGTTCCCTGGGACTCAACCTGGCGGGCAAGATGTCCCTGCGCACGACAGTGGCGCTCATCGGCTCGAGCCGACTCCTGGTCGTAAACGACAGCGGCGCCATGCATATGGGGGCCGCGCTCGGTGTGCCCGTGGTGGCGATCTTTGGGCCCGGTTCACCGGTGTTGACCGGACCGTGGGGCCCCGCTCAGCGCTTCGAGGTCATCACCCATCAATTCCCCTGCTCGCCCTGCAGACAACATTTCTTCAACGAATGTGATCCAGCTCCCAGCGGAAAGCCCTACTGTATCGAGACAATCACTCTCGATGAAGTGTGGGACGCATGTGAACGCCTGCGTGCACGTACTTCACAGGCTCAGTCTTGAAGTCGAAGGCTCCCGGGTCGTCGGATCGGTTTCAGGCGGCGCGACGGGGAGAGGCTTGCGTTCGCCAGAGGATCTGGTGCCAGCGGGTGTGGCGTGAGAACGAAGCGCGCCGCTTGAGAAGATAGGCGGCAAGTTCTTCATCCCCGGCGCAGTAAGCGCGAAGCCAGCGGGCTTGCATGAGCGGTAGTGGTGGCTGCTTCTGCGGGTGCAGCTTTACAGCCGATCGATACATACGGCGCAGGGCGCGCAGGCGCCGGGCTGGCGACAGCGGTTCACCTATGTGCGCCGAGTCGAAGTCCAGAACGTAGACGGTCACCTGTCCGCCACGCTGGGTCGCCAGCAAGTTGGCGAGGTTCAGGTCCCGGTGATTGATGCCGGCGTCGTGAAGGGCGCGCACGGCGCGCGCGCTCGCCTCGACCACCTGCCTGCGCCGGGACTGCATGCCGCGCGGCACCCGGAGGGGCAGGCCGGCCCCGAGGTTGAGTGCGAGGCTGAGCGGCTCAGCTCCGGAAACTTCCACAGACGCTTCGTAGAGGTGATATCCGAACAAGAAGGCCCGTTCGGCGGCTGCCAGAACGACAAGCGGCACCGGGATGCCGGCACGCCGGGCCGCGTTACCCGCCGCGATGGCATTGAGGGCACGGTGCTTGGAAAAGTAACGGTTTCCGAGCAGGCGGCCCAGGAGTCCACCGTGGTGGTACCCCTTGATCACCAGCCCCGAACCGTCCGGCAACGCCGGCCGCTTGACGGCCACCGTGCTGCGGCCGAAGGCAACCTCCCGGGCCCAGTACTGAGTTTCCAGCCACTCTCCGATACGGTGAATCTGTATGCCTAGCAGCGCCTCCGCGTGGGACGGTCGCAGATACAGATACATCCGGCCACGCCGGACGTGAACGAACTCTTCTGCGATGCTGTTCATGATCAGCAGCTTAATCTATGAAGCACATCATCCATGATTACAGGCACGAATTATACCGCGGCTGGGGCTCCGCACGCAGTGTTTAGTTCCACAACCTGCCGGTAGGTTTTTTCCATAGCGTCCACCATCGCGTCCATCGAGAAACGTTCGGCGCTCGAGCGGCCCCGCTTCGCAAGTGATGCGCGCCGATCCGGATCGCGAGCCAATTCGATGATGCCGCGTGCCAGGCT
Organism: uncultured bacterium; assembly: GCA_965552745.1. Classification (GTDB taxonomy): domain Bacteria; phylum Acidobacteriota; class Polarisedimenticolia; order JAPUKU01; family JAPUKU01; genus JAPUKU01. The sequence continues at coordinate 1,010 of CBEVTG010000237.1, read as the reverse complement.
CTCTGCATCTCCGAGCCGCACGATGCAGCCGTCAACTCCGTCCTCGATGATCTCGCGAATTCCCTCCACGTCAGAGCTGATCACCGGGATTCCGGCGGCCATCGCTTCCTTGACCACCGCGGGCGAGCCCTCGCCCGACAGGGATGGCAGCACGAACAGATCGAACTCGGATAGCCAGGGCGGCACATCGGCCTGGAAGCCTGCGAAATGAATCGCCTCGTTCTGGCCGAGGGTATGAGCCAGGGCCTCGAGGGCGGGACGCTCCTCGCCGTCTCCCAGCAGGAGCAGACGCGCCTGCGGCAGATCGCGCCGCACCCGGGCGAACGCCTTCAGCATGACCTCGTGTCCCTTGTGCCGTGCCAGATGTGCCACGGCCCCGATCACAAAATGATCCTCTTTCCAGCTCAGCTTTGCGCGTAGCGCGCCGTTGCGCTTCAGGTTTCTGAACCGGTCGAGCTCGATTCCGCTGTGCACGACCGTGATGCGTTCCTCGGGAATTCCCTCGCGTACGAGCATGTCGGATACCTGTTGGGAGACGGCTATGACCTGTGTCACCCGCCAGGTGTACTTGGCGAGCGAGAGCGGATTGCCTCCGAGCGGAAAGGACAGGCGCTTGGTGGCGATGGCCGGGGGGGAGTTTCCGCACAGTCCCGCCAGGGTTCCGAGAGACACGGCATGGGAGGTGTGATAGTGCACGACATCGGGTGCGCAGTCGCGCAGGAGGCGGCGCAACCGCCGGATGGCGTTCAGATCGAGATCACCCTGCATGGGCAGGGAATAACAGGGGATTGACGCATCTCTTGCGCGTGCCTCGAGGTGGCCGCCTTTCTGGCACGCGAGGATAGCGGCGTGGCCTCGCGCACGTAGGCCCTGGATCAGATGCAGTGTCTGGTTCTCGCCGCCGCGCCAGGTGCGCTCGGTGTTCAGGTGCAGCACGGTGAGCCGGCGGGGCGGCGGCCTCTCCGGAGGTTCGACGCTCGAGGGGAGAGCGCCGGTACTCGGATCCTGTA
>CBEVTG010000236.1:0-4090 GCA_965552745.1 uncultured bacterium | reverse complement strand
CGCCGCGACTGCCACTTGTGCGATGAAGCTCACGCGCTCATCGAACGGCTGCGCGCGGAACGGGAGGCTTGCTTCGATCTTGAGGTCCTGGATGTCGATTCCGACCCCGGGGCGCGCCAGCTTTACGGGGATGAGGTTCCGGTGCTGCTCGTAAACGGGAAGAAATTTGCCAAGGTGCGGTTTGACGAGCGCCGCTTGCGCCGCAAGCTCAGTCTTCCAGAGCGCGGCTAGTATGGATCTCACCGGCGCCCGGCAACTCCTTCTCCTCGACGAGTTTCAGCTCATACAGAACCAGCGCTCCGTCCGGTGAATCCCGGCGATCGGCGGCGATCGCCAGACGTTCCCCGTACACCGCGGGCGAGCCGACCCAGCCCGCCGTCTCGCCGGGAGCCTCCGCCTCGAGGATCAAACGTCCCGTCGGCAGGTGCAGAAACGTCAGGCGTGTCTCCCCTCCGGACGCCACTCCCAGGAGGCTGCGGATGAGCACCGGTTGCCTGCGCACTCGCTCTCCAACCGACACGGCCCAGAGGCGGTCGCCTCCGGCACTCTTGAATCCGTAGATTCGCCCGTCTAGCGCACCCGCGTAGACCCCACCTGCGTAGACCAGGGGCTGGACCGCCACCGCACCGGCCAGTCGCTGCGTCCAATCGTGTCTCCCTGAGCGCGTTTTGAGCCCCACCAGGTTGTGCGTGGAGGTACCCACCATGAGCCGCTTTCCATGACAGACCGGAGGGGTGGGCAAGCCCTCGACCTGGCGCTTCCACAGCACCTGTCCGTCTTCCGGATCGATGGCCTGGACCTGCCCGGAGTACAGGCTCATGAACCATCGCCCTCTGCAGTTGCGCAGCGGTAGCAGCGGCGCGGATCCCGAGTCCAGATTGAACAGGTCACCGCCATCGACCGCATTCAACACCCGCAGCGTGGTGCCCTGCACCATCAGCAGGCGGCCGTCCAGCAGCGCCAGAGAAGACACCGCCCTTTCTCCGGTCGATATTTCCCAGGCCGTGGAACCGTCCTCGGCACGCAGCGCCCGTACCTTGCCGGAGGCTAACGCCACGAAGATTTTCCCGAGACCGCCTATGGGAGGCAGAGCCACAGGATCGGCTGTGAGCAACGTCCATGGAGCTTCCGGGTTGCCCACACGATACAAAAGCAGCCTGTCGTGCCCCGTTTCGGGCTCCCTCGTGGCAAGGATGAGGGTGTTGGAATCGACCCAGGATGGAGACCCCAGCGGCTCGCCCCGCAGCGACCAGGCGACCACCAGTTCCAGGCGCACTTCGGGAATAGGCCCCTTCCAGGGCAGCGCCGGGGAGACGTAAACCTCGGGCACCTCCTGGAGCCGACGGCTTCCGCCGCGTATCTGATTCGGGCCTTCCTGGGCCGAGGGCGCTATCGTAGCGCCCAGAACCCAGATCATGCTCAGCACAAGAGATCGGCTCACCGAGAGCATCAGAAAATCCACTATAGCGCGGTTGCATGGGGCGGTAAAGATTTGTTACGCTTTCACTTCCGGCCACAATCACACCTGGGTCGGATTCTTCCATGTATCGAGCCGTTAAAGGCACCCGGGATGTTCTGCCCGAGGATGCGCCACTCTGGCAGCACGTTGAGAAGTCGGCGCGCGAGTGCTTCGCGCGCTACGGCTTTGCCGAAATCCGCACGCCGATCCTCGAGGACACGGCACTGTTCCAGCGGAGTATCGGCGATCAGACCGATATCGTCGCCAAGGAGATGTACTCGCTGGTGGACCGCAAAGGGCGCTCGCTCACCCTGCGGCCCGAGAACACCGCCCCCGTCGTTCGTGCCTGTCTGGAGCACCAGCTTCTTCGGGCTCAGTCTTTCCTGAAGCTGTTCTATCTCGGTCCCATGTTCCGCTACGAGCGCCCGCAGCAGGGACGCCAGCGCCAGTTCTCCCAGGTCGGTGCGGAGATCATCGGGCGCGCCGACCCGCTGGCGGACGCCGAGCTGATCGAAATGGTGATGGTCTGGCTCGAATCCCTCGAGATCAAGAACCTCGAGTTACGCCTGAACTCCGTGGGCTGTACACGCTGTCGCCCGATTTACGTGAAATCGTTGCGCACCACGATGAAACCCCATCTGAAAAAGATGTGCGCTGATTGCCGCCGACGCTGGAAGGAGAATCCACTCCGTATGCTCGACTGCAAGATCCCGGAAGACCGGCGCCTGCTGGAACAGGCTCCGTCTCCCTTTGATCATCTCTGTGGCGACTGCGCACAGCACTTCGAGGAGACCCGTCGGCTCCTGAAGCAGGCCGGACTCGAGCCGGTTCTGGATCCGCGCCTCGTGCGGGGCCTCGACTATTACACACGCACCACGTTTGAGGTCGTGGCCCGGGAGAACCTGGGAGCCCAGAACGCCCTGCTCGGAGGAGGCCGTTACGATGGCCTCTTCGAAGAACTGGGAGGACCGGCGACGCCCGCCCTGGGCTTTGCGGTAGGGCTGGAACGCCTGTTGATGGCGCTTCCGGCTCCAGAGGCACGGGCAGTCGACCTCGACGTGTTCGTCGCCCACGTGGGCGACCCTGCATACGCCCGGGCTGTGGAGGTCGCGCGTCGTTTGCGCGGTGCCGGAGTGCGCGTCGATCTCGAGGGCTCAGGCCGGGCGCTGAAAGTCCAGATGCGCGAGGCTTCACGCAGGCGGGCGCGCTTCGCGCTCATCATCGGCGATCGTGAGCTGGAGGCGGACCGTTATGGCCTGAAGAACCTCGACAGCGGGGAGCAGCAGGATCTCGATGTGGGTGAAATCGAGGCCCTGTTGTGCGCGGCCCCCAAGGAACCGGCGGCCCCCCCGGGCCTGGCACCGGCCGGCAGCCATCGCACGCACTATGCGGGCATGGTGGGGGAAGATCTGGTCGGGCGGAAGATACGCGTGGCCGGATGGGTGCACCGTCGCCGCGACCACGGCAACCTGATCTTCGTGGACCTGCGCGATCGCACAGGTCTGCTGCAGATAGTGTTCCGCGCCGAAAGCGACACGGCCGCGCTGCAGAATGCCAAGTCTCTTCGCTCCGAGTTCGTCATCGAGGTGGAGGGGGAGGTGGTCCGGCGCACGCCGGAGAATGTCAATCCCAACCTCCCCACGGGAAGGATAGAACTGACAGCGCAGACGCTCTGCGTTCACAGCCGCTCTGAAGCACTTCCGTTCACTCTCGAGGACGACGACCCCGCGGGAGAAGAGACCCGCCTGCGTTACCGCTATCTCGACCTCCGGCGTCCTGCGAGCCAAAGGATCTTCGATCTGCGCCACCGCGTGCTGATTCACGTTCGCCGGCACTTCGACGCGCTGGGGTTTCTCGAAATCGAGACACCGATGCTGACGCGCTCCACCCCGGAGGGGGCCCGCGACTATCTCGTACCTTCCCGCGTCCATGCGGGCAAGTTCTATGCGCTGCCGCAGTCGCCCCAGCTCTTCAAGCAGATCCTGATGATGGCGGGTTTCGAGCGTTATTTGCAGATTACGCGCTGCTTCCGCGACGAAGACCTGCGCGCCGATCGACAGCCGGAGTTCACCCAAATCGATCTGGAGGCATCCTTTGTCAGCCCCGAGGAGATATACGGGTGGATCGAGGACATGCTCAGGGGTGCGTTCACCCTCGCCGGGAAATCGTTCCCCCGGACCGTTCAACGTATCCGATATGACGAGACCATGGAGCGTTACGGCACGGACGCTCCCGACGTGCGATTCGAGTCGGTCATCATGGATATGAGCGCTGTCGCCGAAGGCTCCGGAAGCCGGGTCATCGAATCGGTGATCCGCGACGGAGGTGTCCTCCGTGGCTTCCGCGCGCCCGGGTGTGCACGCTATTCCCGGAGCCAGCTCGACGCAATCACCAAAGATGCAAAAGACCTGGGGGCCGCCGGCCTCATCTGGCTTCGCCGTGCTCAGGACTCCTCGGTTCAATCCTCTCTGTCCAGGCATCTCGAAGCCTCCGTCGCGGAGCGCCTGGCGAAACGTCTCGATCTGGAGGATGCAGACCTGGGGTTGCTGGTGGCGGGACCTGCCCCAACCGTCGCCCGTTCACTCGGCGGACTGCGGCTGTCGCTGGCCCGGCGAGAGGGATGGATCCCGG
>CBEVTG010000235.1:0-4091 GCA_965552745.1 uncultured bacterium | reverse complement strand
CTCCCGTGGGGAGCGTCACCGTGCACCGGACGATTCACTCGGAGATCGCGACTCTCCCCGTGACCTACCGTTCCAAGGGCCTGCGTGAATGTTCCTTCAAGATCAATCTCGAACCTGAAATGATCGAGAGGCTCAGGTTTCTCATCGGTCTGGGGCTCGCCTCCACCGATTCCCTCGAGGTGCGCGGTCAGAAGATCGTGCCGCGGGAACTTTTACAGACGCTGGTCGGCCGCCTGCCCCAGTCCGACACCCCGCCTGACGACAACGAGATCCTGCGCGTCATCGTGGACGGGGAGGAGAAGGGGCGGCAGATCCGCTACACGATGGACGCCTTCGCCGACGCCGATCCTGAGCGCGGACTTTCTGCCGTCGCCATCGACACCGGGGTGCCACCTTCCGTGGTGGCCCAGATGGTGGCCGGAGGTGAAATTTCCGAGCGTGGAGTCCACGCTCCGGAGACGTGTGTTTCTCCGGAGACGTTCTTCCAGGCCATCTCCGACAGGGGCATGCGCGTGCGGGTCGCCCGGGACGAACCTCTCGCTGGCTGAGCCCGGTGCGCCGCGCCAGTTTGCAGGAAAAATCTCCTGCCACTATAATTTGCGCCTTAAGGGCCCCGATACAGGGACCGTGAGATTCACATGAAGCTCAAGCTCAACAAATATTACATGCCGGACTCATTCGACACTCCGGTTCAGCAACTCCGAAAGAAGCTGACCCGCCGCGCCGTACCCTCGTTCCCCCGCACTATCCAGGTCCAGACCGGGACAGGGTGCAACGCCGATTGTATCTTCTGCCCCTATGGGGCTACCTACGACACTCAGCCAAAGGGCAAGATGGAGGACTGGCTATTCAAGAAGATCATCGACGAGAGTGCACGATACAACGTGCGGCGCATCAGCCCCTACCTGATGAACGAGCCCTTTGCGGACAAGCACCTGTTTGAGCGCATCTCCTATATCAACAAGGCGAACCCACATGCCAGGGTGATCGTAACCTCGAACGGCTCGCTCCTGGTCCCGCCGGTCATCGACCGGCTCCTGGCCCTGGGTGGCGGCGTGCACGAGCTTTACCTGTCCGTGCAGGGGATCGACAAGGATTCGTACGAAAAAACGATGCGGGGAAACATGGATTTTGACCGCACCATGAAAAACATCGACTGCCTGGTGAGCACCATGCGCAAGCGCCGCCTGAAGCGGCCTCATTTGTGGGTCACCATGGTAGATACCGAGGTGATCGAGGCAAAGAAAGCGGTGGCTTACTGGAAGGGGCGCGGCATCTCCTCGAAATACACCCGGCTGGAGAACCGCGGAGGCAACATAGCGGACGCAGACTCGTTCAGCCATTCCCACCAGATGCAGTATTTCAGCACCTGCACACGACTTTTCAAGCAGATGTACATCATGTTCAATGGTGACGTGGTGCTCTGCTGCACGGACTACTCCCGCGAGCAGGTGCTTGGAAACGTGCGCGACAAGAGCCTCTATGAGGTCTGGAATGGCGAGGTGGCGACGAATACCCGCCGCACCTTCCTGAGCGACAGGATCGGTGAGCTACCGCTGTGCGGGAAGTGCAAGATCGACGAGGAAGTGGAAGTGGAGCACCGCACGCAGTTCGATGCCCGTTATTACCGGGACGACCCGCACAGGGAAGCACCGGCCGTACCTGACCGTTTGCCGATGGCGCCCGGCCCATCCATTCCGCCGGGAAACCGCGCCAGCCTCAGCTGAGCCTGACGGCGAAACGGCTGGCAACTTCCATTACGCGAATTACAGGGCTCAATCGCACGGCCGCAGGAGCTGGCGGATACGGCCGGCGCTGTCGAACCCGAGGATTCCCTCTCCAACATCCGCTACGTTCGCCAGGTAGAAAAACGCCTCCCCTATCGGCGGAACGTCCGTGTCGAAGAAGTCAGGTCCGGGAAGATCGACCCCGGGAGCCAGGCAGTCTCCGTACCCGTCGTCGGCCGTGCCCGGGACATTATCGGGTCCGTCCGGAAAACCGTCCTCGTTGACATCCCTGAGGCCGGACACAGTCCCCCGGTACAGGTGATAGTGCCAGGGGAGACCGATAAACATCTCCCACATGAGCCCCCCCTCGGCGGTGTTGTCCAGAAGTGGTAGCTCAGCCACGTTCTCCACTGCACCGATGTCCACCTGCGTCTGACCCCTCAGATCGCCGTCAAAGCGGCGCACACGACCGGCTGCATCTGTCGGCGGGGCATTGCTCGTGTTCGTAGCATCCACGAGGGGAGAGAGAATCTCGGTCCCGAAATCCTCCTTGAGATCGCCGTTCGCGCCCCAACGGCGCAGGGCAACCGGGAACAGCTGCATTTCCTCATCGGTCACAGCGGGATCCGTTTCCAGTTTGACGAGTGGTATGCCCGCCGCCGTTAGGATGTCGGTCACGATGCGTCGGATACCGTCATTGCCATATTCAACGGTGTCGCCGATGGCAAACTGGCGTGTTGGCTCTTCATCGAGAGGAAAGACCAGGGTTTGAAAGCGATCTCTCTCTACAGGGGCGACAAAATCCGGAACGTTCCTCAGTATCGGATCTTCTGAGAAATTCCCCTGGGTACCGGTCGGATCCGACGTGCCGTCGTAGTTCGTCGGCAGGTTGGCGAACGCGTCGTTGTTAGAAAACTGCGGATTGTTGAAGAGTGGATCCACGAACACCCCTCCCCCGAAAACTGCGCCGTTTCCGAAAATCAGGTTGTCGCTCAAAGATACCGCCGCCGGTCCGAAGGCGTACACTCCGCCTCCATCACCGAAGATGGCTCTGTTGTGCGAGATGGTGTTGGTGCTCAGATCCGTCCCCTCGCCGACAAATGCCCCTCCGCCGTCCCGCGCTCCGCTGTTCTCCTCCTCGAGAACAACGTTCATGCTGATGATATTACTGCGCAGGGCAACCGTCCGGTTGCCGGGGCTGGCGCGTGGCACGCTGTAGACGCCCCCACCGTTGCCGTCGGCGACGTTGCCCTCTATCCGGTTGGAATCCACGAAGGCGTCGGTATCGTAGAAGGAGAGCCCACCGCCCAGGCCGAAGGAGTAGTTGCCGATGATGTTGTTCGACGAGATGATCGGGCTCGAGTCGAAGGCCACGTCGATGCCTCCTCCGGCACCCACGGCGATCGACGAGGTCTGGCTTCCCGCCTGGTTCTTCTCGATCAAGTTGTTCTCAATGACCGGCGAGCTGTAGTAGAGCACTTCGATTCCGCCCCCGAAGAAGGCCCGGTTGCCCACGATGTGATTCTGGCTGATACGCGGGCTGCTGAAGACAACCAGCATGCCGCCGCCGTCACCCACTCGATCGAGGAAGCCACCGGTGACCGTGAATCCCTCGAAGCGGGTCTCCGGCCCCACCTGGAAGAACATCACGACACGGTCCGAGCCTCCGGCATCCAGGATGCTCTGGCCGGCACCCGCCCCCTCGACATGGACCTGATCGCGCATGAACACGATCACGTCGGCCGGCTTGGGGAAAATGGGCACCTCAGGGGGCAGGTCATGGGAGTGTTTGGTCGTATACGTCCCCGCGGCAACCTTCACGACGTCACTGGGGAAGGCGACGTCAATGGCAAATTGGATGTCACAGTACGGGTCGGCCACTGTTCCGCTCCCCACGAGCGGGCAAGTGTCTCCATCCACGTGGATCGTCGCGGCCCGGATTATCCCGGCGCCCACGATCAGGACGGCCAGAAGTCCAACAATATGTTTTCGCATCATGTCTTCACTCCTTGCGCCCCGGATCCAGATCTGTAATTTTGCGAGGATCTCTTCGCTGGACGGGGTTCGGTATTCGTTTTGGGGTGTCGGGGCGAGTTCTCCGATCCTTCAGGTCGCTCCAGGCCGGCGGCTGTCAGTGAGGGCAGGCCATCGACCACATGAGTCCATCGCTCTTTTTCATCTCCATCAGGTTCCGGGACAATCCTCACCGGCAGGTTGATCATGGTGAAGCCCTGACGATAGAAAATATGCCGTGCCCGGGCGCGGGCCGGGGTTTCATCAATCTTGTGGGCCAGAACGAACGATTCCTGCGTTCCCGGTGCAGCCTGCGGCTTCTCGAGGAGACGATCGACGTACCCCAGCAAC
>CBEVTG010000234.1:0-4108 GCA_965552745.1 uncultured bacterium | reverse complement strand
ACCTTCGCGTAGCTCTTCGAGTTCGGGTCGACGTCCACCACGCCTAGAGCGTCCGGCTTGCCCTTGAGCTTGGGGTTGAGCATCACCACGAAGGCGTGCTTCTCGGGCGGTGCCTGGGTGGCAAGCTTGGGGGATGGGTAGAAGCTCGGGTCAGGTTTCCACTGCGCCAAGCTTGCCACCCAGGCACCGCCCGAAAAGCACGCCTTCGTGGTGATGCTCAACCCCAAGCGCAAGGGCAAGCCGGACGCGCTGGCCGTGGTGGACGTCGACCCGAACTCGAAGAGCTACGCCAAGGTCGTGGGCCAGGTGGACATGCCCAACGCCGGCGATGAGCTGCACCACTTCGGCTGGAACGCTTGCAGCTCCAACCTCTGCCCCTACGCGCCGCACCCGCACGTCGAGCGCCGTTATCTGGTGGTGCCCGGCATCCGCTCCTCGCGGCTGCATATCATCGACACCAAGCCCGATCCTCGAAAGTCGAAGATCGTCAAGGTCATCGAGCCGGATGAGCTGATGGCGAAGACGGGTTACTCGCGGCCCCACACGGTGCACTGCGGGCCGGACAACATCTATGTCAGCGCCCTCGGCTCACCCTCGGGCGACGGTCCGGGCGGCATCTTCATGATGGACTGCGAGACCTTCGACCTGAGAGGGCGCTGGGAGCTGGATCGCGGCCCCCAGAACCTGCACTACGACTTCTGGTGGCATCTCGGCTACGACACCATGATCACCAGCGAATGGGGAACACCCAACATGGTCGAGAACGGCCTCAACCCGGAGATCCTGCTCAGCAGCGGGTACGGCCACCAGATTCACCTCTGGGATCTGAGGAAGCGGCGCCACAAGCAGGCGATCGACCTGGGCAAGGAGAACCAGATGGTGCTCGAGCTCAGGCCCGCACACGACCCCACCCGTGCCTACGGCTTTATGGGCGTGGTCGTGTCGCTCAAGGATCTCTCGGCCTCGATCTGGCTCTGGCACCGCGAGGGGCACAACGGCAGCAACGGGAACTGGAAGGTCAAGAAGGTGATCGAGATTCCGGCCGAGCCCGCCGATCCGGACGACCTGCCGGAGCTGCTCAAGGGGTTCAAGGCAGTCCCGCCCCTGATCACCGACATCGATCTCTCGGTGGATGACAAGTTCCTGTACATCTCATGCTGGGGCACCGGAGAGTTCCGGCAGTACGATGTCAGCGATCCGTTCAACCCGAAGCTGACCGGCTCGGTCCGCCTCGGTGGCATCGTCAAGAAGGCACCGCACCCGAGTACCCCGAAGAAGCCGATCAACGGCGGCCCGCAGATGGTGGAGGTCAGCCGGGACGGAAGAAGGATCTACTTCACCAACTCGCTCTACGCCTCCTGGGACGAGCAGTTTTACCCCGAGGGGATCAAGAGCTGGATGGTCAAGCTGGAGACCGATCCGGTCAAAGGCGGTCTCCACATCGATCCGAAGTTCTTCCTGGAGGACGAGGGGCTGCGGGCGCACCAGGTTCGACTCGAGGGGGGCGACGCGTCCTCTGACTCGTACTGCTACCCCTCTTGAGCGAGAGCAGCGTCTGGCCCTGGCTGACGCTGTTTCTCCTGGGCGCCTACCACGGCATCAACCCGGGAATGGGATGGCTGTTCGCTGTCGCCCTTGGGCTGCAGGATAAAAGTCGCATCGCGGTATGGCGATCGTTGTTGCCAATCACGCTGGGCCACGCCCTGGCGATTGGAGCGGTCATCGCCCTGGTGGCCGCGGTGGGGCTGGTCATTCCCGTGGGATCCATGCGCTACCCGGTCGCCGCCATTCTCATCACACTGGGCTTCTACCGGCTGTTCCGCCATCGGCACCCGAAGGGCGGCGGCATGCGCGTCAGCATGGCCGATCTGACCCTGTGGTCGTTCCTGATGGCATCGGCACACGGAGCCGGCTTCATGGTTCTTCCTGTGGTCATGGGAATACCCGGCACGCCGGCGGAGGTTTCCACAAGCGCTGCCGTTCCGGGCGGTGGCGAGCATGCGGAGCACAGCCAGGGGCATTTCCCTGCCCTCGTGGGACACGAAGCTCTGCCTGTGGGGCTGAGCGCCACCCTGATCCACACGCTCGGGTACCTGCTGGTGACAGCGCTGACGGCAGCCCTGGTCTACGAGAAGCTGGGGGTGGCGTTCCTGCGCAAGGCCTGGGTCAACCTGGATCTGATCTGGGCCGTGGCGCTCATCCTCACGGGTGTGATCACGATCTTCATCGGTGTGCCGAGCCATTGAACCGAGAAGTAAACCTCTCTAGCCTGCAGTTAACCTGAAAGGAGGGTCCAATGCGCAATGGGAAAGTACTGGTGATGGCTGCGGTGGCGGCTCTGTTCGTCACAGCAGTCGTGGCCCAATCGACCCAGAGGATGAGGGTCGAAAAGGAGAAACTCTACAACGAGACGTTCAATCCCCGCCAGAAGGAGTACGCCAACCAGATCGGGTTCAACGACCTGCACATCCAGGCCATCCGCCACATCATGCCGGAGGGAGACAACAGCCGGCTCAACGTCATCGTCCATCACCACTGCAAGGGGTACGACGACGGCACCTTCACCTGCCTCATGTTTCCGACCGGCATGAAGGATCAGGACAAGCCGCACGGCTTCGAGTACATCATCCCCGCCGACATGTACAATGCGTTGTCAAAAAAGGAAAAGAAGTACTGGCACTACCACAAGACCGAGATCCCCCGGGCGAAAGCGGAGCTTCCGGACCTGACCGACGCGGAACTGCAGGCTCTGCTTCCCGCTCTCAATGAGACGTACGGCAAAGTGATCTACGCCTGGAAGCTCGGCGACAAGCTTCCCATTGGCGAGCCACACGTGCTGATCGTTCAGGACCTGCCCGACCTATAAGAAAACTCAGCGCCGGGATGGGTTCCACCACCCTCCCGGTGTTCGAACGACGGCGGTGCCGGAGCTTCCTGAGGCTCCGGCACCGCCGGTATTGTCCTGCTGGAGTTCTTGATGCGTTCTGTCATTACAGCGATGATCGCCTGCCTGCTTGCGCCCTCTGTATGCGCGGCGGAACAGCCTCTGGGATTACCGCCACTTCAGATTCCAGAGAAGGTGCCGCTCACCGCGGAGAGGGTTGCTCTCGGAGAAGCGCTTTTTAAGGACTCACGATTCAGCGCCGACGGCAGCATTGCCTGCGCCAGCTGCCATGTGCCCGGGAAGCTGTTCAGTGATGGCCTCCCCCTGGCACGCGGGATCCGGGACATCGAAGGAACACGCAACGTCCCGAGCCTGATCAACGTAGCCTTCTACGATACGTTCTTCCTGGACGGGCGCGCCGCCAGCCTCGAGGAACAGGTTCTGGGTCCCTTGACCAATCCGATCGAGCACGGCCTGGACGATCCGAAAGCCGTGCTCGCCGTAATCCGTAAGGACGAGAAGTATCCCGGGCAGTTCGAGAAGGCGTTCGGGATCGCGCCCTCTGAAATCTCGACCGAGCACTTTGTCCGGGCGATCACCAGCTTCGAGCGAACCCTGATCTCCGGCGATTCCCCGTTCGACCGCTACTTCTTCGGCGGCGACAAGACGACCCTCTCGGAGTCTGCCGCCCGTGGAGTGAAACTGTTCCGCATGAAGGGCAACTGCGCCAACTGTCACGAAATCGTCTGGAAGAGCGCTACCTTCACCGACAACCGCTTCTACAACCTGGGAGTTGGATTCGAGCGCATCGAGCCGGAGCTTCCCCGGTTCGTGGACACCTACTGGGCTGCCAGGGACGCGGGACAGGAATTCAACGACACGATCTACACGGAATCACAGAGCTCGGAGCTCGGCCGATTCAACGTCACCCACAGCGTCTCCGACATCGGCCGCTTTAAAACACCGGGTCTCAGAAACGTGGCGCTGACCGCGCCGTACATGCACGACGGGAGCCAGAAGACGCTGATGGAGGTGGTCGAGTATTACGACAAGGGCGGCTATCCCAACCCCCTCCTCGATCCGGCGATCTTCCCCCTGAACCTGACCGAACAGGAGAAGAAGGATCTGGTCGCCTTCATGGAGGCCCTGACCAGCCCGGAGTACTCCTCGGCCGGCTCTGCAACAGAGCCCGCAAGGCACTAGCGCCCGCGACCGCCCTGAATC
>CBEVTG010000233.1:0-4121 GCA_965552745.1 uncultured bacterium | reverse complement strand
TGATCACAACCCGCTTCGGCGAGAACTGGCAGCTTCACAGCGTCGATGCGCCGGGCGCTGCCCGTCGCCAGCTCACCTTCTTCCGAGATCGCGTCTCGAGCGGAGACTTCTGCCGGCAGGAGAACCAGAATTGCCTGGTCATCTTCTCCGATGTGGGGGGAGCCGAGAACTATCAGATCTTCAGGCTTGATCTCGTGACGGCCCGCCTGGAGCTGCTGACCGACGGGGAATCTCGGAACGGGTCCTGGCTCTGGGACAATGCCGGCACCCGGATGGCTTACACGAGTACGAAGCGCACGGGCCGAAACTTCGATGTCTACCTGACCGATCCGCTGAAACCGGACACCGAGAAGCTCGTGCTCGAGGTGGAAGGATACTGGAAGCCGGTCGATTTTTCGCAAGGTGATCGCCACTTGTTGCTGATCGAATACATCTCGATCAACGAGAGCTACCTGCACGTGCTGGACCTCTCGGACGGGAAACTCGAGTCTCTGACACCAAAGGTGGAAGGGAAAGTCGCTTACGGTGACGCGGCGTTCAGCAAGGACGGCAAGGGCATCTACCTGACCACGGACAAGGATTCCGATTTCGTGCGCCTGGCCTACTACGATCTCGCCAAGAAGTCGTACGAGTTCATCACCACCGATATTCCCTGGGACGTGGAAAGTTTTGATCTCTCGGATGATGGCCGCTACCTGGTCTACACCACGAACGAGAATGGTGCCGACAAGCTGCATGTTCGCGACCTGCGCGAGCGCAAGAATCTTCAGGCGCCGGATTCGGGACTGGGTGTTATCTCGGGCCTGGAGTTTCGTACCGGGAGCGACGAATTCGCCTTTGTGATCAGCTCCGCACGCACGCCGGCCGATGTCTTCTCCTACAGCATCACCAGCGGTGAAGCGACCCGGTGGACACGGAGCGAGACCGGCGGCCTCGAGGCCGCGAACTTCTCCGAGGCCGAGCTCATACACTTCCCAACCTTCGACGAGGTGGACGGCGAACCGAGAGAGCTCGCCGCCTTCCTCTACCGCCCCGGTGCGGATCACAAACCCCCGTATCCCGTCCTGCTCAACATTCACGGGGGGCCCGAGCGCCAGGCCCGGCCGGGATTCCGGGGCCGCGACAATTACCTGACCAACGAGCTCGGCATTGCCGTCATCCGCCCCAACGTGCGCGGCTCCTCCGGTTACGGGAAGAGCTTTCTCCAGCTCGACAACGACTACAAGCGGGAAGACACGGTGCGCGACATCGGCGCCCTGCTCGACTGGGTCGAGAAACAGCCGTACCTGGACAAGAACCGCATCGCGGTCAGCGGCGGAAGCTACGGCGGGTACATGTCTCTGGCCACGATGACCCATTACAACGACCGCATCCGTTGCGGCCTCGACCGGGTGGGCATCAGCAACTTCGTGACCTTCCTCGAGAACACCAAGGACTACCGCCGCGATCTGCGCAGGGTCGAGTACGGCGACGAGCGCGATCCGAAGATGCGCGATTTCCTCACGTCGATCTCACCCCTGACCAACGCGGGGCGGATCGACAAGCCGTTGTTCATCAGCCAGGGGCAGAATGACCCCCGCGTCCCTGTGACCGAGTCGGAGCAGATGCGCGACAAGGTTCGCGCGCAGGGCGGCGCCGTCTGGTACCTGGTCGCTAAAGACGAGGGGCACGGCTTCTCCAAGCGATCGAATCAGGATTTTCTGCAGTACACCGAAGTTCTGTTCCTCAGGGACTTCCTGCTGAAGTAGTCAAAGCACCGAAATTACCTGACCCGGATCCGGTGAACTCCTTCCCTGCGGTCCTGTTCTGGCCGATCTGGCTAAACTTTTCCACTCCCCGGCTACGGCTCGCGATCCCCAGACAAACCCATTAGTTTCAGTGATTTAAGTGGCTTCTGCCCCGCTGCGCAGCCCAGACTCCAATTCGGCAGTGGGGGGCTGAGTTGAAAAAAACCCTTTGGGAACCGATATTTAGACGTAACTCCCTCCTGTCCGCCGGGCCGACTCCCTGACGATTCGTTCCGACCGGCACGGGATTGGGGCCTGACCATGAAGCGGAAGCAAGAACAGAAGAAGAAAAAAAAGTACGGCCTGCGCCGGGCGCTCAAGAAGATCGCCTACGTGGCACCGGCAATCATCGGGAGCTTCCTGCTCACCGAGGCGGTGGCCCAAACCACATCCACCTGCACCCCGTCCACTCTATCGAACTGCCCGGACGGCTCAGCTCCTCCCTGCAACTGAGATCTCCTTCAGCCAGAATCGCCTCCCCACGTTTGTAGCTCCACACCGCTGATCGATCGGTCGTTTCTGGTAGACTCCGTTTTTCCAATCCGAGAACCAGGCAGCGTTCCAGCAGGAGGAATCCATGAGTACGTTCAGCGGTTCCCGCACCATCCTTGCTTCCGCGTTGATGGCTGTGCTCTTCATCATCGCAGGTTGCGGTGACGAGAATACCCGGCAGGTCGACGCATTGTTCGAGCGCTGGGATCGACCCGACTCACCCGGGTGCGCTCTCGGCATCGTCCGAGACGGCCGCCTCATCTACGAGCGCGGATATGGGATGGCGAACCTGGAGCATGACGTCCCGCTTTCGTCCACGAGCGTTCTGCGCATCGCCTCGACCTCGAAGCAGTTCGCCGCCATGAGCCTGCTGCTGCTCGAGCAGGACGGCAAGCTATCGCTCGATGATGACATCCGCACGTACCTGCCCGCGATGCCCGATTACGGCCGGCCGGTCACGATCCGCCATCTGATGCACCACTCGAGCGGTATCCGCGACTACGCCGATTCACTGTACTTGAAGGGGATCGAGGAAAATGATGACTACCTGAAGGAGGAGGTGCTGGATCACCTGGCGAGCCAGAGAGCCCTCAACTTCGCCCCTGGAGAGCGCTACCTCTACAGCAACTCCGGTTATCTGCTGATGGGGGAGATCGTCGAGAGGGTGAGTGGCCGGACGCTGGCCCAGTTCACCAAAGAACACATCTTCACGCCGCTGGGGATGCACGACTCCCATTTTCATGACGACAACTCTGTGATCGTCAGGGAGCGGGCCACCGGCTACTCGCCGCGCAAGGGCGGCGGGTTTCGGATCAACGAATCACCCATGGAACTGGTAGGCGACGGCGGCCTGTTCACGACCGTGAGAGATCTGTCTCTGTGGGATCAGAACTTCTACCACCACGAGATTGGCGGGGAGGCCGTGGTCGCGGCTCAGCAC
Organism: uncultured bacterium; assembly: GCA_965552745.1. Taxonomy (GTDB): domain Bacteria; phylum Acidobacteriota; class Polarisedimenticolia; order JAPUKU01; family JAPUKU01; genus JAPUKU01. The sequence goes on along the minus strand of CBEVTG010000233.1, from coordinate 902 downwards.
GAGACCCTGGTGCTCAACGACGGACGCAGGCTGGAATACGCGGCCGCGCTGGAGATCACCACCTACGGAGGCCTGCAGCTCGTGATGCACAGTGGTTCCTGGGTTGGGTTCCGTGCCCAGCTCCTGCGCTTCCCCGATCAGCGCTTCTCGGTGATCTGTCTCTGCAACGACGGATCGGCAAGCCCCACCGCTCTGGCTCTGCGCGTGGCGGACGTCTACCTCGCCGAACAGTTCAAGTCACCGCCGCTGAAGCCGGCCGTGGGTGGTGATGAAACGGGAGAGGCGTCCGCGGTCTCGACCGATCCGGCGACGCTGGCCGGCCTGTACCGCGAGCAGACTACCCACGCCGTGTGGAAGGTGGCTGCCGACGGATCCCGCCTGAGCATCGAAGAAGGATGGGGCTCGTCCAGGTACGCACCGGTCGGACCGATGACGTTCCGCTCGGCCGATGAGGACTCGGGGTTTCCCACCGATCTGGTGTTTCAGGAACCCGCGGGAGAGGCGCCGCTTCGGTTTCAGGTCCTGGCCATGGGCGAAGTTCCCCAGATGTTCGAGAGGATCACTCCGGTCACGCCGTCGCTCGATCAGCTCAGGGAGTACACGGGATCGTATTACAGTGAGGAGCTGGACGTGACACACCGGGTCGTCCTGCAGGACGGCCACATCACCATGACGTACCGAAAATCTCCAGACTTGCCTCTCGAACCTGGACAGAAAGATCAGTTCACGATGGACTGGGCGCGGATCGAGTTCGAGCGCGATCCACAGAACCGGGTCTCAGGGTACGGCGTCTGGAGTGATCGCGTCTGGGATGTACGCTTCGTCCGGCTCGACAACTGAGATTCTCCGCGCCGGGCTTTCAGCCCGCCGTGCTTTTCACGGACACAATTCGACCGGCAGAC
>CBEVTG010000232.1:0-4123 GCA_965552745.1 uncultured bacterium | reverse complement strand
ACGATCGAACTGCGCATTGCATGGTGGCTGCTGGTTCTCGGAATCCTGACGATCGTGGGGATCTGGATGGGTCTCTACGAGTTCTCAGTGCACGGCGTGAGTGCGGCGCTGATCATCAACCTGACGTGGACTGTCTACAACTTCATCATCCTCATCGCCTCGATCCTCGCGGCGTACGAGACGCCTCAGCTCAGAACCATGCCCCGGGTGGAGTGCCAGATTCCGTGCGAGGTGAAGCTGCGGGATGGAGATCTGATCGAGACCCAGACAAGGGATCTGAGCGAGACAGGGTTGTCACTGGACCTGGAAAAGATTTACAGCCTCAGCCCCGATGTCGAGGTGGTGCTGAAGGGGGATGGCGAGGAGACCCGCCTGCGGGGCGAGCTCACGCGGTACGATCGCAGGCGGCGCGCCCAGAAGCCTTCGGTCGGCATCCGGTTCAAGGACCTCACGGAAGGACAGCACGGCAGCATCGTGCGCCAGATGTACAGCTCCCCCGAGACCTGGACCCATGCCCACGATCGAACCGAGGCGGGAGCGCTTCTGTCTTTCTGGAAGATCCTCACCTCGGTGCCGAGAGCCCGAGTCGTCTACAAACCGATGCAGAGGCGCTCTCTCAGGCACGGACTGCAGATCGACTGTGAGCTCCGGGCCGACGGCCAGGCCCAGACGGGGAGGCTCCTGGACATGGGGGGAGGCGGAATGGCCGTCGAGCTGGATCGGGCCATCCCCGAGGAGATCCGGGAAGTGGGCGTCACCCTGCTGGATCGCACCGGGCAGAAGTTCGAAGTGCGCTGCACGCCCGTCTACCAGGTGAGCTCGCCGGGCGGAATGAAGCTTGGCCTGCGCGTCCTGGACCCTTCCACCTTCTCCCAGTGGATCGCTGAGAAAAGCTAAGGCCGCGGGCCCGCGGTCACTCCCGCCGGGTCGCGGGCGGGAGTTGTTTCGGAGGAGGAGCCGGTCCCTTCGGTCGCGGTTTGGCCCTCGCTTACACGATTCCCCCGGTTGATCCGTGAAGAGACGAGCGAAAGGTTCGTGCGGGCTGCTGCCAGGCCCGGCTCGATCGCCACGGCCGATTTGAAACCCTCCTCCGCCTGCTCGAGCTGCCCGAGCTTCAGATGCGCCAACCCCCGATTGTTGAGTGCCCACGCATCGTTCGGGTGCAGGGCGAGAGCAGCGTCAAAGCTAGAGAGTGCTTCACCTAACTGCTCTGAGTTCAGCTCATCGAGTCCGCGGTTGTAATAGGGAGCGGGGAACCTCACATCGAGATCGATGGCGCGGGCGTAGTCGGAGGCTGCCGCCTCGAAGTGCCCGACCTGGCTGCGCAGGACTCCGCGATTGTTGTAGATGCGCGCTGTAACCTCTGGGGTTCCAAGATCCCTCAGAAACACCGGGTTCGACGGGTCAGCTTCGCGGATCCGGTATCGGGTTCGGTAATCGGCGTCCGGGTATTCAGCTCCCTGCTCCAGAAGCTCCGTGTTGATCCGTTCCCCGCCGTTCAACCAGCGCACGAACAGGTGTGCGGGTGTCGCAGCTCCCACCACCGGAAGGCTGAGTCTGTCGGCCAGGATCAGGTAAACCTGCGCCAGACCCACGCAGGTTCCGGATCGTGTTTCCAGAACCTCGTGCAACAGGAGTCCCGATCCATCTTCGGACCCGCCACCCTCCGGATGTTGGGAATCAGCGATAGCGGAGCCGCGAAACCCGGCCTCCGTAAAGAAGAACCGGTCAAAAAGCTCGCGGCGCTCCCGAACATCCCCCGCCTCACGGATCCGGCGCTTCGCCTTTTTCTCGAGACGATTCAGCTCCCGCCGAATCTTCCGCGCGCTCGCCTCTGGATCCGACTCGGTTGCGATAGCGATGGCGGTCGACTCCAGGAGCGAAGCCGGAAGTGGCTCTGCCGCCTGGAGAACCCCGCCATCCCCTGGGGCAAAGAAGTTTGCAGACAGAGCCAGCGCGATAGCGAGCAGCCTCAGTCGGCAGGCCGCCGCGGTTGCCCTCATGCGATCGGATGGATGGTGAGCCATGCTTCAATTGTACAACTGGCTCCCTGGTGTCTCACCCGTCCGGATCGAACGAATTCAGGCCACCTGAGAACGGACCCCCCGTTCTGGAATACGGCTTCGTGGGAGGTCTGAGTCAGCCCGGCGACTCTCGATCTGAAGTTGTTAAGTTATTTTGTGGGAAGACTTTTGAGCGGCCCTGGGCCTGCGAGGTACTTCGCCGGAGCTCGCGGTGCGCCACGACAGAGATCCAGACTGGATGAGGGGTAGAAAATTTATGAGTTGACGGCAGGTCAATTTCGACGTAAAACCTATAGCAAAGGCCATCTGACCGGTTGCCGGGGGGGACTCTGGTGCCAGCACGCGGGGGGCGTGCCAGTGAAGAACCGGGAAGAGGGGGTCCGGATCACCCCGCCTACACTCCGGGCCGCCCGCAGTTGAAAAGTCTGAATCCCACCAAAACCTAGCCTGCGTGCGGACGTTCGTCGTCTGCCGGGGGACCGCTCTGTGATTCACGCCAGGCGTGTCCGAGGGGGAGGAAGTGTCATGATCCACTGTGAGAAAGTTCTTATGAAGCTGTCGATCGTCTTGCTTGTGCTGGCCGTGTCCGGTGTCACGGGCACAGTCCTGGCCCAGAACGAGAACGAGCAAATCGGGTTCTCATCCACCCACATCTTCGATGGCGATCACTTCGGCGAAAACCTGGACGTCCTGAACGGCAATCTCGTCCTGACGATCCCGATCGGCCCGACGTTCCATGCGTCGGTGGGGCTGCAATACCAGCTCATCCTGACCTACAACTCTAAGATCTGGGTGGAGAAAGACCGACGCATCTACAGTGGAGGAGAGCTTTGGGCGAGCTGGGAGGAGCCCATGCTGGCAGGCTCCAGTGAGCCGGACTACGAAGGTCAGGCCGAGAAGCAGATGCACAATGTGGGACTGGGCTTCCGGCTCCACATGGGAAGGATCTTCTACGCCCGCGAGCACCCGAACATATCGGGGTACCCGGAGATTGCTCTGGATGAAGGCTGGTACTACCAGGATCAACAGGGTACCAGTCACCCGCTGGTCTACTGTCCCGAGTTTGAACAATGGTACAGCGGGGAAATCGGATCCACCCGGAGCGATCCTCAAGATCCAAAAGACTCTTGCCCCTACGGAGGAACCAACTTTTACGCGACGGTCGATTCAACCTTCATGAAAGCGGAGAAGATCTTCGACAAACTTGGAAATAACGTCGGCTGGTACCTGTATCCGGGTGACGGTACGAAGATGACCTTTGACCACAACCCGCATCCGTGGGTTAACCAGTACGGGTGGCCGGACCCCAAGAACGATGAGGACAGGGAAGAGCTTCGGGGTTTCTACGTCACCCGGATCGAAGCCATCGAGAAGAAAGTGTACCCGGACCCGGTCACGGCACAGCCGGTTGTCCACCCTTATGTCTATATCGACATCGAGTACGACTCGGACCTCCCTCACATGATCAGCCGGATCAAAGAGTACCGGGACGACCCGGAGACGGCAGAGGAAAATCCAGCACCCGCCCGGGAGATCGTCTTTGAGAATCTGGGATCACTCTGCCTGGATTCGGATCCGAGTTGCGCGAACCCTTTGCAGTTTCATGGCGGACTCATACAGTCGATTACTCTACCTGCCTTCGATGGTAGCACCGCGCGCTACGATTTTGACTACGTGGTAAGGGACGTCAACACACCGGTGTGGATGGGTAGCTGCAGCATATTCTATCCGGGACATCCCGATGCAATTTACCAGGGATGTCCTGATCTCAGAGATCATATCTTCCGGGACGTGCCGTTCCTGGAGCGAATCCGTTTTCCTGCAGCAGGCCCCGATAACAGGCGAGAGGAGATGTCTTTCTCTTACGACCACGAGATGCCTGAATCGTATGTGATTACCGGGCGCGAGATCACGGGAACTTTCGGAGAGCTAACAGAGCGGCGCCTTCCGACGGGGGCACGTCTGGAATACGAGTACGACATATACGAGTATGGACACCAGTATTTGGCGACAGCCACAAGCCATCCCAGGACGTCCTCTAGCAAGGAATCTGGTGCCTTGGTGGGTTCAGGAGAACTGACCCATACGCGCCAGGTTGT
>CBEVTG010000231.1:0-4164 GCA_965552745.1 uncultured bacterium | reverse complement strand
CAAACTGCGCCAGATGTCCCGACCTCACGATCTTCAGGAGCATGTGGATCGCACCGTAGCCGACGAGAGACGCCACGCCGGCACCCGCGAGGTGAATTCCCAGCGAGGCTGGTTGGAACGCCAGGTGGCTTTCGCCCACGGCGAGCGACAGCATGGCGCCGAGAATGGCCGGAATCGACAGCAGGAAGGAGTATCGGATCGCTGTCTCGCGGTCGACTCCGAGCAGGAGGCCTGCGGCGATTGTGGTGCCGGAGCGCGAGATGCCGGGCAGGAGCGCCAGGCCCTGTGCCGCCCCCACCCCGATTGCGTCACGCCAGCGCATGCTGCTCTCGGTGCGCAGCGCTGGCGGCGACCAGCGCGTGGAAAAAAGGATGCTTCCGGTTATCAGGAACATGATGCCGATGGTGGTGAGATTTCCAAAGGAGGCTTTGACCCAGTCACCCAGGAACGTGAACATGATCCCGGTGACCGCCGTGCTCACCAGCAGGAGTCCCACCAGGCGGCGTGCCACGCCGACCCGGGATCCGCGGCCCAGGACACCGCATCCCAGGTTCCACAGGTCGCGGCGAAAGTAGACCACGACGGATAGCAGGGTTCCCACATGCAGGAGCACGTCGTACGCCAGATCACCGTGGTCGAACCCGGAAATATAGTTCTGTAGCGCCGCCAGATGACCGCTCGATGAGACGGGCAGAAATTCCGTCAATCCCTGCACAACCGCCAGCAAGAGCGCCTCCGCCCAGGACATCTCAGATTTCGATGACCACGGGAATGATCATCGGCCGGCGCTGGGTCGTTTTGCGGAGATAGCGCTTGAGATCGGTGTGCACCTTGGCCTTGAGCACCGCCGCATCGCCCCGTTCTTCGGCGCTGCAAGCCTGCACGGTCTTCATGACGACCCCGGCGGCCTCATCCAGGAGCTCCTCGGATTCGTCGACGTGCACGAAGCCGCGGCTGATGATCTCGGGCTCCCCCTCGATGGTTCCCGTCTTCATGCTGATGGCGATGATGGGCAGAACGATTCCATCTTCCGAGATGTGACGGCGATCGCGCAGCACAATCTCCTCGACTTCTTCCAGGGTGCCGTCGATGAACACCATTCCCGTGGGGACCTCGCCGGTCGGCCGCACCGCTTCCGCGCTGACCTCGACGACGGTGCCGGTTTCCACCCTGAGGATGTGATCGGTATCGATTCCCGTGGCCTCGGCCAGCTTGGCGTGTCTGATGAGCTGCCGGAGCTCGCCGTGAACCGGCATGAAATATTCGGGCCGCACAAGATTGAGCATGATCTTGAGCTCCTCGGCGCTGGCGTGGCCCGAAACGTGCACCGGAGCGTCCTCGCTGGTGATCACCACTGCGCCTCTCCGGTAGAAATGGTTGATCATGCGGGAAATGGCTTTCTCGTTGCCCGGAATGAACCGGGATGAGAATACGGCCAGGTCACCGGGAGCGATCTTGGCGTCGCGGTGATCGTCGAGCGCGATACGCGACATGGCAGAGGTCGGCTCTCCCTGAGTGCCGGTGGCAATGACCAGCAATTCGTCTCGCGGCACACTATCGAAGTTGCGAGCATCCACGGTCAGGCCGCTCGGAATCGAGATAATCCCGAGATCGCCGGCAACTCGCACATTGTCGTTCAAGCTCTTGCCGAGCAGACAGACCCGGCGGCCATGTTCGACGGCCAGATCAATCAGCTGCTGGACCCGGTGGATGTGGCTGCCGAACGTGGTGACGAACACGCGCGATTTTGCAGATTGGAGGATATCCGACAGTGCCTTGCGCACACTCGACTCGGATGGCGTATAGCCCGGGCGCTCGGCGTTGGTCGAGTCGGAGAGCAGGAGCCGGACGCCCTCGTCACCGTACTGGCTGAAACGCTGGTAATCAAATGCCCGGCCGTCGACCGGGGTCTGATCGAGTTTGAAATCGCAGGTGTGCAGGATGACGCCGGCCGGAGTGCGGATGGCCAGCCCCATCGCGTTCGGGATGCTGTGCGTCACCTGGAGAAACTCGACTTCAAACGATCCGATGGTCACGCGCTGGCGCGGGGTAACCGTGCGCAGTTCGGGGGGGACCTCGGGAGCGTGCTCCTTGATCTTGTTGCGAACCAGCGCCTGGGTGTAGGCCGAGGCGTAGATGGGGGCCCTCAACCAGGGAAGCATATAAGGCAGCGCCCCCACATGATCCTCGTGTCCGTGTGACAGCACGACGCCCTTTACCTCGTCGGCGTGCTCGGAGAGGTAAGACATGTCCGGAATGACGATATCGACTCCAAGGAACTCCTGCTCGGGAAACATCAACCCCGCGTCGACCACCATGATGCCGTCATGGGATCGGAACACCATCAGGTTCATGCCAAATTCGCCCAGGCCGCCAAGCGGAATGACCTGCACGGTGTTGGGAGGAGGGGGCGCGTCGGTGGGCATGTTACGGACCGTTATTCTAGCACAGCGCCGCGCGCAGCCAGCACGCGCGCGTGGAGTTCGGCAAGGCGCTCAACATCCCAGGTCCCCGGACGTCCTCCAACATCGCCTGTTTCCCGGGCCGCGGCCAGCACCGGGGCCCCGTAGCCCGCGGCGCGAAGATTGTTTGCAAGAGTCTTACGCGGGTGCCTGAACAGGAGTCCGCAGAATTTAAGGAAGGCGGTGCGCCGACCAGGCGGGACGGGTGGCTCGCAGCGGGGCACGAGGTCCAGCCACCGTGAGAAAACCCGGGGGGAAGGATCAAACGCACCCGGCCGCACGCGCTCGCCTGGCTCGGTGCGGCAGCGGCTCCCCACCACGACGCTCAGGTACCCATAGTCGGAGTCGCCGGGCCGGGCTGTGATGCGGTCAGCCACCTCCTGCTGCAGCAGCACGCGCACGTTTCCCACGGGTGGCATGAAGTCACAGATCTTCTCGAGGATTGCCGTTCCGCTCGAATAGGGGAGGCTCGAAAACACCCGGACACTCTGCGACCCGAACGTTTCCTTGAGAACTTTCAGCACATCAAGCTCAAGAACATCGGCCCGGATCAGGTGGAAGTCGGGATGGGAGGCGAGATCGGTTTCGAGCCATCGACACAGAGCGGGATCGAGCTCGACGGCCAGGACCCTGACGCCCGCTTCGAGCAGGTGGCGGGTCAGAACGCCCCGGCCGGGCCCGATCTCGAGCACTGCCTCTCCGGCAACCGGAGAAAATCTGGCCACGGCGCGCTCCACGGCCGGGCCCGGCATCAGGAAGTGCTGGCCAAAAGCGCGGCGCCGACGGGAAGTGCGGTGCCGCGTGCCGCGGCCACCCCCTGACCGGGAACTGTGGAGGCGTGCGCCGGATCGGGCTTTCGCGGCCATCATTGCCGGGCTCCGGGCCGCGAGGAGGGCGGCGAACTTTCGAGCCTCTGAAAGCGTATGGTATAGTTTGCCAAAGCTTGTAATTTCAGGCCAGCCGTGAGGCCACAAGCGGCGGCCGACATCGTTTCCGGAAGCTCGCAGCAGCGACCGTGCGGGCGGAGGCTGTGGATGCCGGATAACATTATCGTTTTGGACGAAGCAAACTTCGATCAGGAAACGCGCAAAGAAAGCCCGATCGTGGTCGACTTCTGGGCCACATGGTGCGCACCCTGCCGTCTCATTGTCCCCCACCTGGAAGCCCTGGCGAAAGAATATGAGGGTCGCGCGAGGGTGGGCAAGGTGGATATCGACCAGAATGGATCGATCGCCACCCGATTTGTAATAAGGAGCATTCCGACCCTTCTGGTGTTCAAGGATGGTCAGGCCCTCGATCAACTGATCGGCGCGGTTTCCAAGGACTCGATCCAGCAGCTCATCGACAAGCATCTCAGCTGAAAATGATTCGTGGCCGTGGCCGCGGGGAGCTGTGCCGATCTCACAGCACCTGCGGTGGCTGCCGAAGTGTGCTCACTTCGAGCAGGCCGTCCTGGGTGTAGGCTCGCAGGCTACGGCCGCTGTGACCGCCGGTGTCGCTCGCCACGACCGGGATTCCATGCTCGGCGAGCACCTTCTGGGCCGCACGGATGTTGCGCTCGCCAATGCCCTGGCGCTCGCGGGTTGCTCCAACGAACATCGAGGCCCCGCCCACCAGCTTCGCGACCAGGCCTTTGCCGCGCACGCCCAGGTCATCGAACTTTTGCAGCATGACTTCCACAGATGAGGGGACAAACTTCCCG